>JBFGLK010000105.1:0-8601 GCA_041576195.1 Promineifilaceae bacterium (SeqCode) | reverse complement strand
CGAGGGCCGAGCCGCCCACCTCTTGTGGCTGGGGCGTGATGGCAATCAATACCTCTTGATTGACCTGGAGCAGGCTACTCTCCGGTAGGCCGCTGATGGTCAGCAGCTCGGGCAGCGTGAGCCCATAGGTGGCCGCGATGCCAAAGAGCGTGTCCCCCGGCTGGACCACGTGGACGACTTCCCCGTTGGGGTTGATGCGCAGGAACGGTCGATCGGGTACGTATTGGCTGCCCGCAAACGTTCCCGTGACGCCAATAATCAGCGGCTGACCGATCGTCAGAATCGTGCTCGGCGTGAGATCGTTGTAGCGATAGAGGAGCAACAGGTCGACCTTGAACCGGTTGGCGATGGCGATGAGCGTGTCGCCGGGCTGGACCCGATAGACGATGCGCCCATCCGGATCCGCGGTCGGTGTCGGCACGGGCGTGGGCGGGCTCGTCGGGGTCGGCGACGGTCCGGGGGTGAGGGTCGGCGCGGGCTGCTGAGCCAGCGGTGCCTGGGGTGCTTCCGGGGCGACCGGTGGCGGCGCCACGACCAGCGAGCCGTTGCGGTAGGCGGCGACGAGCCGCGCCGTTTGCTCCAGATAACTGGTGCCGAACTCGACGCTGGGCTCGATGTTGCTGCCTTCCGGCCACTCGTTGAAGCTGGTGATGATCAGCATGTCCGGGTTGCTGGAGGCGGCACCGCTGAAGCTGCGCTCGAAGTAGCCGCCACCTTCCCGATCGCGGTAGAACGCATCTGCGCCGCGCTGCGTAAGCCGCGTGTCGTCCCAGCCCGGCATGGCGGTGGCGACCCAATAGCGATAGCCTCCATGCTGCTCGGCGGCGGCCCGGGTGTTGGCGGCCCAGGTCTGCGCCGTGCCGGCAGGGTTGGCCGACCAGGCGGTGTTGTAAAGATGCAGCCCGTCAAAGACCGACAGGTAGTCCACCCGGCCGCCTTCCGCGATCCAGATGCTACGGCGATCGGGGTCGACCTGGCTGCGGATGTAGGCCCAATCCTCCACCGAAAACAACCAGTTGGCCCAGAAGAAGACGACCGGCCGGCCGTCCACACGCAGGTAGGCGGGGTGCTGGGTGTGTCCGGCCAGGAGCGTCTGCAGGGCGGCGATCCGGTCATTGTGCGAGGCGAAGAGCGGGCCCCCGCTCTCGAAGTCGACGGCGGCGCGAAAGCCGTTGGCAGCGGCCACGTCCAGCAGTGTCTTGAAGTTCGTCTCGGTGCCATTGGGGGCCGGGCCATACCAGCTCTGGACGAAGCCGTCCAGCCCGGCGGCCTTGGCCTCGGCCACGTGCCGTTGGATGGTGGCCAGGCTGCCCGACGAGTAGGGCGTCGGCGGGGTGAACGGCGTCTTGCCGGGTCCAAAAGACGACGGCTCAAACCAGGCATAGTAGAAGGCGAGGACGAGCCCCGTCTGGCCCTGGGCCTGGGCGCTTCGCGCCGGCGACAGCCCGACCAGGAGCAGGCACAGCCAGAACAGGCGTGGCCAGACCCGGCGGCGGCCGCGCCGGGGGGTCTGGAGCGGGGATGCCGGCATCGGCCTAGCTCACGACGCGGAGGAAGCGCCGCTTGCCGACCTGGACCACCCGCTCTGGTCCGGGCTCGAGCACCCGATGGATGTCGTCCACGCGCTCGCCATCCAGGCGCACGCCCCCCTGCTGGATCAGGCGCCGGGCCTGGCTCTTGCTGCCAACGAGGCCGGCCTCGCAGATGGCGTCGACGAGAGGCGTGTCCTGGGTCAGGGTCCATGCCGGCATGTCGTCGGGTAGCTCGCCCCGCTGGAACACCTGCTTGAAGTGGGCCTCGGCCGTCGCGGCCGCCTCGTCGCCATGGAAGTTGCCCACGATCGCCCGGGCCAGCTCCATCTTCACGTCCCGCGGATGCCGGCGGCCCGCCGCCAGGTCCGCGACCACCGCCTCCACCTGAGGCGGTTCGTAACGGGTGACCAGCCTGAAGAACTGCGGCATGACATGGTCCGGGAGGCTCATGACCTTGCCGTACATGTCTTCCGGCGTCGCGCGGATGGGGATGTGGTTGCCCAGGCTCTTGGACATCTTCAGGGTCCCGTCGGTGCCGGGAAGGATGTCGAGCAGGACGGCGACCTGGGGTTCCTGCCCATGGACGCTTTGTAGCTTGCGCCCGGCCGTGACCACGTTGAAGAGCTGGTCCGTGCCCCCGACCTGGACGTCCGTGTTCATGGCCACGGCATCATACCCCTGCATCAAGGCGTAGAAGAACTCGTGGAGGTAGATCGCCTCGCCGCTCTCCAGGCGTTGTCGGAAGTTGTCGCGCGCCAGGAACTGCTGGACGGTGAAGTGGCTGGCGAGCCGAATGACATCGGAGAAGGAGAGCTCGCTGAGCCAGGTGTGGTTGAAGCGAATGGAGGTGCGGGAGCGGTCCAGGACGGCCCACGCCTGATCCGCGTAGGTGGCGGCGTTGGCCAGCGTCGTCTCCAGGTCGAGCTGCGGCCGCAACCGGTCCTGGTCGCTGGGATCGCCGATGGTGCTGGTGAACGAGCCGATGAGGAAGATGACGTCGTGCCCGAGATCCTGGAACTGCCGCAGCTTAAAGAGGGGCACGGTGTGCCCCAGGTGGAGATCCGACGTCGTGGGATCGAAGCCACAGTAGACGCGAAGCGTACGCCCGTCGTCCAGTGCCGCTTGCAGGCGCTGGCGCAATTCCTCCGTCATGTGCGCCTTGACCGACTCGTCGCCATAGGCCGTGCCCTGCATGATGATGGCGACCTGTTCTTCTACGGGACGCATGGTCTTTTCCTCAAGTACGCTGAGAATCCTCAAACCGCGCGTATTATAGCCAATGGTCGGGGGACGTGCCTTTATTGACAGGTTCTCCAGTGTTACTCTAAAATGTGGCGAGCCGGCCCATCCCCGGGTTGGTCAAGCTTCAATTCCAGTGTGTGTTCAGAGGAGGAAGGCCCGATGAGACGTCGTGAGTTTCTTGGACTGGCAGCGAAGGGCGCGGTGGGAGCGACCGCGCTCGGGCTGGTCGGGTGCAGCACGCCGGAGGAGATCGCCACCGAGGCGACCCAGGATAGCGCGTTGCCCGACATTGAGTGGCAGATGGCCACGAGTTGGCCGCTGGCGCTAGACACCATCTACGGTGGTGCGCAGATCGTGGCCGAGCGTGTGGCGGCGTTGACCGCCAACAGGTTCCGTATTTCCGCCCGTGCGGCCGGCGAACTGGCGCCCGGCCTGGAGGTCTTGCAGACGGTCGAGCAGGGCGCTGTGCCCATTGGCCATACGGCGTCGTACTACTACATTGGGAAGAGCCCAATCACGGCCTTCGGCACGGCGTTGCCGTTTGGGCTGACCGCCCGGCAGCAGAATGCATGGCTCTTCGAGGCAGGTGGGCTGGCCACGCTGCAAGAGCTGTATGCCGACAAGTTTGGGGTCATTCAGTTCCCTGCCGGCAACACCGGGGCGCAGATGGGCGGCTGGTTTAACCGCGAGATCGAGCGGGCCAGCGATCTCCAGGGTCTCAAGGTGCGTATCCCGGGCCTGGGCGGCCAGGTCATGGCCAAGCTGGGCGCCACGGTGCAGGTCCTGGCCGGCGGTGAGATCTTTCAGGCGCTCCAGACGGGCGCCATCGACGCCGCCGAGTGGGTCGGCCCCTATGACGACGAGAAGCTGGGCCTGCAGGACGCGGCCACGTTCTATTACATTCCCGGCTGGTGGGAACCAGGGCCGTCGCTGGAGATCCAGATCAATCTAACAGAGTGGGAAAAGCTGCCTCAGGTCTACCAGGAGGCGTTGCGCACCGCCGCTCACGAGGCGAACACGCTGATGCTGGCCCGCTATGACGCCCGCAACAATGAGGCCCTGGGGCGGTTGGTGGCTGGCGGCACGCAAGTGCGCACGTTTAGCGACGAAATCCTGGAAGCGGCCCAGTCGGCCGCCTTCGCCCTTTATGACGAGTTCTCGCAGCAGGACCCCGACTTCAAGGCCGTCTTTGATGGCTGGAAGGTCTTCCGCGAGGGCATCCAGAGCTGGCACAGCAGCAACGAGTTGGCGTTCAACCAGTTCATCGGGCGCAACTATCAGTAATCCGCAACCACGCGGCTGACGACTGCGCGGCGGGGGCGATCTTCAGATCGCCTCCGCTTTTTTTGTTCAGGGCCGGAGAATCAGGAAGCGCGCTCGACCAGCCAGTGCACGGTCTGGGGGAAGACCATGACGATGATGAGCCCGATGCCCTGAAGGACCATGAAGGGCAGGGCGCCTTTGTGGATGTCGAGCGTCTCGACCTCTGGCGGCGCCACGCTTTGCAGGTAAAAGAGCGAGAAGCCGACCGGTGGTGAGATGAAGGCCATGTTCAGGTTGATGGCCATCATGACGCTGAACCAGACGAGGGAGGGGTAGCCGCCGAAGGGGAAGACGTCGCCGGTGGTGGCGAACATGGCCGTGGCTGCCGGCACGAAGATGGGCATGGCGATAAAGCTGATCTCGAGGAACTCGAGGTTAATGCCCAGAAGAAAGATGGCGATGTTGGCAATGATGATGAAGCCCCAGAAGCCGCCGGGCAGGTTGGTGAGCAAGCGGGTGGCAAAGCGCTGACCGCCGAGGCCGTCGAAGACCAGGCCGAACATCGTCGAGCAGAAGAGAATCATCAACACCAGGGCGGTGATGTTGGACGTGGAGCGGCCGGCGGCCTTGATGATGCCCCAGTTCAGGTTTCGATTGAGGGCCGCCAGGACACACGCGCCGAACGCGCCGACGGCGCCGGCCTCCGTCGGCGTGGCGATGCCCTGGAAGATGCTGCCCAGGACGGCGAAGATAAGGAAGATCGGGGGAACGACGGAAATCATCGCCCTGCGAATCAGCTTCCAGCCGCCCAGCGTGCGCGCCTCCGGAGGCAGAGCCGGCGCGTCCATCGGCCGCACGATGGCCACGTACACCACGTAGAGGGCATAGAGAGCGGCCAGGATGATGCCGGGAATGAGCGCGCCGACGAAGAGGTCGCCGACCGACACGCCGACCTGAGAACTGAGCACGACGAGCACCAGGCTCGGAGGCAACAGCTGGGCCAGCGTGCCGGAGGCCGTGATGATGCCCGTCGCCAGCTTGTGGTTGTACTGATAGCGCACCATGACCGGCAGGGCGAGGATGCCCATCATGATAACGGTGGCGGCCACCACGCCGGTGGCCGCGGCCAGGAGCGTCCCGACGATGACGACAGCCAGGGCCAGGCCCCCGCGCAGCGGTCCCATGAGCTGCCCGATGGTGGTTAAGAGCTGCTCGGCCAGGCCCGATTTCTCGAAGATGGCCCCCATGAATACAAAGAAGGGGATGGCCAGCAAGGTGAAATCAGACATGGCCCCAAACCAGCGGTTGGGCAGGAGGCGCAGGAGATTCAGGTCGAACGCGCCGAGCGCCAGCCCGATCGCCCCGAAGACGATGGCCGTGCCGGCAAACGAGAACGCCACCGGATATCCGCTGAGGATCAAGAAGAGGAACAGCACGAACATGACGATGGCTATCCACTCAAATCCCATGGCTTGCCTCCAGTGTTGGGCGACGGTGTCAGTCTCGGGCTATGGTTGGATTGGCTGAGCTATTCAATGCGTAACGGAGCTTCGGGCTGCGCCAGCGAGTCGATCAACTCCTCGTGACCACGCAATACGCCGATGATCTTGACCAGCTCTGCGATCGCCTGGATAAGCAGGGTAACGAAGGCGAAGATGATCATGGTCTTGATTGGCGCCCGGGGCAGTCCGTTGGGGTCCGGGGAGAGCTCCCATAGGCCCCATGTGCCGTTAGGCCGGCGTCCCCAGCTGATCAGCACCGGCGAGATGGTGACCCAGATGCCGAGCAGGCAGAAGGGCACCAGCGCGACCACGTGGCCAACCAGGTCGATCTTGGCCTTGGTCCGCCGGCTGAAGTTGCCGAACCAGAAGTCGACGCGCACGTTGATGCCGTGGCGGAGGATGTAGGCGAAGCCGAAGAAGAAGATGAGGGAGTAGAGGTACCATTGCGTCTCGATGACCATGTTCGAGGTGAGACGCATCCCGACAAAGCGACCCGCGTAACGCAGGACGACGTTCAGGAAGCCGATGAGCACGGTGACGATGACGATGTATTGGGAGATGACGCCCAGGCGGTCGGTGAACTTATCGACGTGGCGGGTGAGGCGGATCAGTCGCTCCATCGGGTTCCTCTCCTGGTGGCTACGCGGCTACGGGCGTGTCCTCGTCTCGTAAGGTTCGGCAGCAAGACGGCGCTCTGATCGACCGAACAGGTGGCGCCTCTGACGCGGCCGCGGTGTGGCGGTTTGGGGGAACCGCTACACTGGCGCGTCAAGACGTGACTGGAACCCACATATCATATCAAATCCGTCACGATGTGCGAGCAATCCGGCCGCGCCGCCACCGGGCCGCGGCGGCCGCGGCGATTTGTGCCGGCAGCGAGATGTGCTATCATCGCCGTTCGCCCCGGCTGGCCAGTGACCGGCATCGGGGCGACCCGTTTGCCCTTTTCAATTGCCGGCACCGTCCGCCGCCAACAGGCGGCGTGGCTGGCTGCCTGCGGCGGCCACGCGGCGGGCGACCGCCCCGCGGGGCGGTCGAACTGTGAAGGCGCTTCGCAGGTCCTGGCCGCCAGGCGGCCCCAACCCCGCGCTCGCGTGGGGAGAAACCAGACGATGGAGCAAGGCCTCAACAAAGTCATGCTGATAGGGCGACTGGAGCGCGATCCCGAGTTGCGCTTCGCGCCAAGTGGCCGGCCCGTGGCCGTATTCACCGTGGCTACCCCCCGAACCTGGGTCGGTCCCGACGGTGAGCGCCACCAGGAGGCCGAGTGGTTTAGTGTGGTGGCCTGGGGCAAGCTGGCGGAGACGCAGGGCAAAGCGCTGGTCAAGGGCCAGCGCGTCTACGTCGAAGGTCGGCTCCAGACCCGCGGCTGGCCGGACGAAGGCGGCCAGATGCACTACCGCAGCGAAGTCGTCGCTCAGGAGATCATCACCCTGGCCGAGCCCGGGTGAACCGCCGTCTGGCTAGCTTCTCGGAGCCCACGTGCCCACCGACCCGCATCCGAATCCCGGCCCGCGCCGCGTCGACCCGGCTGCCCAGCCGGCTTGTCTTCGCCCGGCGTCCGGATAGCAGAATGATAGGAGACACCGCGCAACACAGATGACCAAGAAACCACCTTCTACCGCTCCGGGCGAGCGTCAGCTCCGGCGCCAGCAACGCCTGGAAGAACGCGAGCGCGAGCAGCGACGCCGCGTCTTCCTCGCCGTCGGGGGCGTCATTGGCCTGATCGTCCTCGTGCTGCTTGTGGCCGTGGTCAACGAGTTCGTTCTCAAGCCCTCCCAGCCGGTGGCCGTCGTGAACGGCGAACCAATCACCACTCGGGAGTGGCAACGACGCGTGCGCTATCAGCGCGCGCAGTTCATCAGCACGATCGAGGAGTTCTACGAAAACACCGGCGGCAACGTGGGATTGGTGCAGCAGCTCCTCGGGCAGCAGATGCAGCTCTTGCTCGACCCGCAGCAGCTGGGCGGCCTCGTGTTGGACAACATGATCGACGAGCGTCTGATTCAGGCCGCGGCCCGCGATCGAGGCATCACGGTGACAGATGCTGAGGTGCAGGACACGATTGAGTCGCAATACAACTACTTCGACGGCGGGCTGCCCACGCCGTTCCCCACCGGGACCGCGACGATCATGCCAACCCCGTCGCTGACGCCAATTCCCACCGCGGTCATCACGGACGTCCTACCAACGGCCACGCCCCTGCCATCGCCGACTATCGGGCCGACCGTCACGCCACCGCCTACGGCCACTCCGGTCTCACAAGAGGCGTTTGACGAGCTCTTCGGCGAGCAACTCGGGCGACTGCGTCGCCTCGGCGGCAGTGAGGCCGAACTGCGCTCCGTGGTGCGCGCTCAGCTTTATCGCGAGCGACTGACGGAGGCCCTGGCGGCGGAGCTCGAGGTGTCGACGGAAGAGGAGCAGGCGACGTTCTTCGTCATTACGTTCACTGACGAGGTGACGGCCCTGGCCGGCCAGGATGAGGCCGCCGTTCGAGGTTATGTCGACTTCTGGAACCGGGTGCGCAGCACGCCGCCGGACGCCTCGGAGACCTCCCCGCCGGTCGCCCGCGAATTGATCTGGCGCAATCGGGCCCAGGTCGAGCAGGCGCTTGGGACCGAGGCGGCCGAGGCCGCCTTTGGCCTGGATCTGAACACGATAAGCGGCCTGCTGGTGCAGGAGCAGGAAGTGCCGGCCGTGGCGACTGGCGCGGATGGCGAGGACGCCGAGCCGACGATCACGCGCAGCTACCACCTGATCTTCGTCACCGGCAGGGAAACGCGGCCGCTCAGCGCCGGCGCGCTGGACCAGGCGCAAGCCGCGAGCCTGTCGAGCTGGTTGGACACGCAGCGAGCGGCCAATTCGGAGACCTTTGAGCGCTGGACGACCCGTGTGCCCACGCAGCCCGAACTGGATCTGCTCTATCTCCAGGCGCCAACGCCGGTGCCCACGGAGCCGCTGCCGCCAGCCCCGATTCAACCGACGGTAGTGGTCCCCACTCCCTGACCTCTGGCGAGCGCGGCGCCGGACCGCGCCGCGCTGGCACCCCCCGGTGGGGGGGG
>JBFGLK010000104.1:0-8616 GCA_041576195.1 Promineifilaceae bacterium (SeqCode) | reverse complement strand
GTTCACCGGCTCGACGGAGGTGGGCAAGCTGCTGCTGGCGCAAAGCGCCGGCACGGTGAAGAAGATCTCCCTGGAGCTTGGGGGCAACGCCCCGTTCATCGTCTTCGACGATGCCGACCTGGACGAAGCGGTCGCCGGGGCGATCGCGGCCAAATACCGCAACTCGGGCCAGACGTGCGTCTGCGCCAACCGCATCTTCGCCCAGGCCGGCGTCTACGAGGCGTTCGCCGCGCGCCTGGCGGAGGCGGTCAGCGGGCTGGCCGTTGGCCCCGGCATGGCCGACGGTGTGGCCATCGGGCCACTGATCAACGATGAGGCCCTGGCCAAGGTCGAGCGGCTCGTGGCCGACGCCCGGGCCCACGGGGCGACCGTGCTGACCGGCGGGCACCGGCACGCCCTGGGCGGCACTTTCTACGCGCCGACGGTGCTGGCCGGGGTGACAGCCGAGATGGCCTGCACGCGGGAGGAGATCTTCGGCCCCGTGGCCCCCATCGTGCGTTTTGAGAGCGAGGACCAGGCCGTCGCCCTGGCCAACGACACGCCCTACGGCCTGGCCGCCTATTTCTACGCCCGCGACGTCGGGCGCATCTGGCGGGTGGCCGAGGCGCTGGAATACGGCATGGTGGGCGTCAACACCGGCCTGATCTCCACCGCGGTGGCCCCCTTCGGCGGGGTGAAAGAGTCCGGCCTTGGCCGCGAGGGAGCCCGGGTGGGCATCGAGGAATTCCTGGAGATCAAGTATCTGTGTCTGGGCGGGCTGTGACGGCCTCGAGGCCCCGAGGCCGGCGGCGCGGTCATGCCGGCAGCGCCTGCCCATAGCCGTTGGTCGCGGTCAGAGCGCCGGCTGCCGGCAGCGCCGGCGCCTGGGGCACATCCCGCCCAACCGCCCGGGCCACGCGCCGCGACTCCTCCACGAGCTGGGCGAAGCGCTCCGGCTTGAGCGACTGCTGCCCGTCCGACCAGGCCTCGTCCGGGCGGGGGTGCACCTCGATCATGAGCCCGTCGGCGCCGGCGGCGATCGCCCCCAGGGCCACCGCACCCACGTACTCCCACTTGCCCGTCGCGTGGCTGGGATCGGCGAAGATCGGCAAGTGCGACAACGCCTTGATCACCGGGATGGCGTTCAGGTCAAAGGTGTTGCGCGTCTCGGTCTCATTGGCCCGGATGCCCCGCTCGCACAGGATGACCTGGTTGTTGCCGTGGCTGAGGATGTACTCGGCGCACATGAGCCACTCCAGGGTTGTGCCACTGAAGCTGCGTTTGAGCAGGACCGGGCGTCCGCTGCGCCCCACCTCGTTGAGCAGCACGTAGTTCTGCATGTTGCGGGCGCCGATCTGGAGAATGTCGACGTATTCGCACGTCAGAGCGACCAGCGCGGGATCCATCACCTCGGTGATGACGGGCATGCCGGTGGCCTCGCGCGCCTCCGCCAGATAGCGTAGGCCCTCTTCGCCGAGCCCCTGGAACGAGTAGGGGGACGTGCGCGGCTTGTAAGCGCCGCCGCGCAGCACGTGGGCGCCCGCTTCGCGGCAGGCGTGGGCGATCTCGAGGAGTTCCGCTCGCCCTTCGACGGCGCAGGGTCCGGCGACAAGCACCAGATCGTCGCCGCCTACGGTCACGTCGCCGACCGAAAAAACGGTATCCCCCGGATGGAACTCGCGGCTCGCCGACTTATACGGGCGGCTGATCGGCACCACCTTCTCCACGCCGTCCATGCGGCTGATCTGGCGCGCGTCGATGACGGTGCCGTCGCCGATGACGCCGATGATGGTGCGATCGGTGCCAACGCTGGTGTGGGTGCGGCAGCCGGCGGCCTCCACGCGCTGGACGATGGCCGCGACGTCGGCCTGTTTTGCCTGGGGATGCATGACTACGATCACGGCGAGCCTCCTCGGTTGAGAACGAAAAAGGCGCGGCTGGGTGGCCGCGCCTTTGAAGTGACGGTCTCGTTATCTGCCTGCTACCTACGCAGAACGAGCCTCCTGTGCCGGACGCGGCGCGGGTGGCGGGTTCGAAAAATAGAAGGCGTAGAAAGCGGGGTGTGTCATCTCATGGACCTGTTGGCGGGCATGGTAGCATTATGCGCCGGATGCGTCAAGGGGCAATCGGCGGTCCCGGCCGGCGCGGCCACTTCTCAGACCCCGCAGGTTTGGCAGACCTGCGGGGTCTCTAGACGACAGTCTACGCCGCGCGCAGGCCGGGGTCCATAGGCATATGTCCTGGTCTTCGCCGCTCTCGGCCGCTCTCGGCCGCCCACCAGGACCAATGGCGGTTGCCCGCGGCTCGGTTTCTTTGCTAATATCCTCCCATTCGATGGCATCATCCCCGGTAGGCCCATGAACGAACACGATCGCACCCGCGCCAAGATCCTTGGACTCCTGATCCGGGACGCCCGCCTCCACGCCGGCCGATCACCCCAGGACTGCGCCCGCCTGCTCAACATCGAGGTCGACGACTATCTCCAGGCGGAGCAGGGCGACATCGCCCTGTCGCTGCCGCACCTGGAAGTGCTCGCCATGTTTCTGGAAGTGCCGCTGAGCCACTTCTGGGGCACGGAGACGCTGACCCAACCCCGGCGCACCGACTACGCAGATCTCCTCACGCTGCGCCGCAAAGTCGTCGGCGGTCTGCTCAAGCAGGCGCGCGTGGAAGCCCGGCGCAGCCACGAGGAGCTGGCCGCGGAGCTGAAGACGGATGTAGCGGTGATCCAGGCCTACGAGCAGGGCACGGCCCCCATCCCGCTCTTTGCCCTGGAGCGCCTGGGCAAGTACCTGGGGGTCTCCCTGGACTTCTTCGTCGATCGCGGCCGGGGTCCGCTCGCCGAACACGAGGCCCGCATGCGCATCCGCCGCCACTTCGCCGAACTTCCCCCCGAGATACAGGCCTTCGTCACGGAACCGATCAACCGCAGCTACCTGGAAACAGCCATGCGCCTCGCGGACATGGACGTTGAGCAACTGCGCCGGATCGCGGAAGGCATCCTCGACATCACCTACTGATGCCCGGAGCGTCTCCTGCCGCCCACGCGTCGCCCTCGCCGGCTGACCTGCGCGCCGACGGCCTGCGCCTGTTCCGGCAAGGGCAATACGAGGCGGCCCTCGCCCGCTTCCGAGCGGCCGAGACGGTCTTCCGCGAGCAGGGGGATGCCGGCATGGCCACCGAGATGCTGAACAACCAGGGCGTCGTCCATCGGCTGCGCCGCCGCTGGCCGGAGGCGCGCCAGGCGCTGCAGGCGGCCGCGGACGGCTTCGCAGCGCTCGATGATCCGGGCCGCCAGGGTCAGGCCCTGGCCAACCTCGGCGACGTCCATGCCGCGCGCAAGGAACGCCGGCAGGCGGCCGCGCTCTATGGTCAGGCCGCCGCCCTCCTGGCCCAGGCCGGCGATCCCGTCCGGCAGAGCCAGGTGCTCCGCGCGATGAGCCTCGACCAGCTGCGCCGTGGCGGCGTCTGGGCGGCCATATCGCTCATGGAGCGCAGCCTGGCGATCCGGCCCCGGTTGGGCCTCGGCGGCTGGCTCTTTCGCTGGCTGCTGCGCCTCGCCCTGCGCCTGCTCTCCGGCGGCGCATGAACCGAGGACCGGAATATGGTCGCCGGGCCCTGCCGGCATGGCTGATCGGCGCCGGCGTTCTCCTGCTGGCCATCTGGGCGCTCACCCGGCCCGGCCCCGCCCCCGCCCCCGAGCCGGCCGTCAACCCTACTCCCTCCCGCACGCCCGAGCCAATCATCCCCACGCGCACCCCCGTGGCGGCCGTCAGCGCCACCGACCCGCTGCCCGATCCCTGTCCAGGCACTGAGGATTGCTCCCCACCGCCCACGCTCCTGACCCCGTCACCAGACGGCCCGCCCGTCGCCCCGACGTCCCATCTCCCTATCCCCTCACCGCCCCATCGCTTGACCATCCCGGCTCCAGGCGACCCCGCCCGCTTTGGGGTGACCGCCGCGGTAGGTGACGTCGCCCCGGCGTTGGCCGCCGGCCTGCCCTTCGGCAGCTTCCTCAACTGGCGGACGCTGGCCGAGCCGCCCGAGGACGTCGCCTTCTGGCAGATGCTCCGCCTGACCGAAGCCGGGCCGCGCCAGAGCTGGGAGGAGATCGGCGCTCTGGTAGATGCCAATCCGGGCAACCGCTGGATCGTGGGCAACGAGCCGGACGTCGTCTGGCAGGACAACGTCACGCCGCCGGCGTACGCCCGGATCTACCACGACGTCTACACCTTCATCAAGGGGCGCGATCCGACCGCCGTTCTAGTCATCGGCGGCGTCTCCCAGCCGACGCCGCTGCGACGGGCCTATCTGGACGCGATCCTGGCGGCCTACGCCGACGCGTATGGGGAGGCGATGCCCGTTGACATCTGGAACGTGCACGCCTTCGTTCTCCGCGAGGAAGTGGACAGCTGGGGGGTGGGTATCCCGCCGGGGATGGGCGATGCGCGCGGACGGCTCGTTGAGATCCAGGACCACGCCGACCTGGCCATCCTGCGCCAGGACGTCCGCGACTTCCGCGCCTGGATGGCGGCCCGTGGCTACGGCGATCGCCCGCTCGTGGTGACGGAGTACGGGGTTCTCTTGCCGGCAGACTACGGCTTTCCCCTCGAGGTAGTCGCCGGCTTCATGACGGGGTCGTTTGACTACTTCCTCGAGGCGACCGGCCCCGACGGGTACGCCGCGGATGGCGGGCGCCTGGTCCAGTGGTGGTTCTGGTTTAGCCTCCATGACCCGGTGGACTACCCGACCGGCAATCTCTTTGAGCCCAGTACAGGCCGGCTCACACCTCTGGGCCAGGTCTTTGCCGCCTACCTGCGCGCCCGCTGACCGTCAGGACCGCTCTCCCTGTCGGTGTCCGATGCTTTTTGTTTACGGGCAACCCGGCCAGACTACAGAAACGGAGCGGCACTGCCCTCCTCCAGGCGTTCCAGTCGCTTCACCAGGTTCAGGCCGACGATGGGACCGAGCCAGCCACAGGGCATGACCATCAGTGCCAGCCAGCCGAGGACCCCACGCCGCAAGTAGGCGTCCAGGTGCAGCGCGTTGGCCTCGGCCAGCGGGATGCCGGCCAGGGCCGAGAGCTGGAAGAAGAGCGTTTGGGAGAGCAGGAGGACCAGGCCGGTCACCGCGGCGACCAGCACGAGCTGACCGGGCCGGCGCAGGCGCCATAGACCCAGCGCCCCCACCAGGCCAATCGACCAGAGCAACATATAGCCTGTCAACATCGGTCACCTCCCTCAAGGTGCCTGCACTCCGTCGGGCGAAGCTTGCGTTGCCTAGTAGACGCCGTTCGCGGGATAATGGTTCCCGTGAGATCTGTCGTTATGCCTGACTCCGCCGCCAACGCCCAACCGCTACCCTGGACCACCAAGCTCATCTACGGATTGGGCGATTGGGGGACTGCCGCCTCGACCACGGCCCGCAGTCTCTTCTGGCTCTTCTTCCTGGCCAACGTGGTTTCGGTCGACATCGGGATCGCCAGCCTGACGGTGGCTGCCGGCAAGCTATGGGATGCGGTGAACGATCCCCTGATCGGCACACTGAGCGACCGGGTCCAGTCCCGCTGGGGTCGGCGCCGGCCCTTCCTGCTCTTCGCGGCGCTGCCCTTTGGGCTCTTCTTCTTTCTCATGTTCAGCTCGCCCCCGATCGAGGGGCGCCTGCTTCAGGCCGCCTACTATGCCCTGGTCTACATCCTGTTTGATACGGTCTACACCTTGATCAACGTACCCTACTCGGCCCTGGCCCCGGCCCTATCGGAGGATTACGACGAGCGCAGCAGCCTGGCCGGCTGGCGCATGGCGATCTCCATTCTGGCCTCGCTCGTGACCGCCGCTGGCTTCAAGTCGCTGGCGGAAGGCCCCTTTGCTGCCTGGCTTGGCGGCGACCTGGCCGCCGGCTACGCGCTGTCGGGCGCCGTCTGGGGCTTCACCATGGCCCTACCGCCGCTGCTGCTCTTCGCCACGGTGGACGAGCCGGACGCGCCTCCGGTGACCGGGCCGCTCTCGCCGGTGGGCACCTTCCGCGAGGCGTTCGCCAACCTGCCGTTTCGCTATGCCGCCACGATCTACCTGGCCAGCTTCGCCGCGGTGGACGTCGTGGCCGCCGTCTTTGTCTGGTTCCTGGTCTTTTACGTGCGGGTGACACCGGGCTTTGATAGCATCGTCCTCGGCGTCATGTTGCTCCTGGCGCTGCTGACGATGCCGGCAGTCGTCTGGATGATGCACCGCTTCGGCAAGCGCAACACCTACATCGGCTGTGCGTTTCTCTGGACCATCGTCCTCGTCATCATCAGCGCCGTGCCCCCGGGCGGCCAGCAGTACATCCTCTTCGCGGCGATCATCGGCGGCCTGGGCTATGGGGCGGCCAACGCCGTGCCCTGGGCCATCGTGGCCGACGTGATCGAGGCGGACGAACTGGAGACCGGCCAGCGGCGCGAGGGCATGTATTTCGGCTATCTCGTCTTCCTGCGCAAGCTGACGGGCACGGGCTCGATCCTGCTGGTTGGATTGGCCCTGGAGGCCGCCGGCTTCATCGAGGGTGGGCTGGACATCGAGCAGCCGGACAGCGCCATGATCGCCCTCCGCCTGCTGGTGAGCGTCGTGCCGGCAATCTGCCTGGTCGTGGCCATGGTGACGGCCTGGCGCTATCCGCTCTCGCGTGAGGTCCATCGCGACATGCGGCGGGAGCTGGCCCTGCGACGTGCCGATCGGGCCGACCGGCCACACGGTGAAGATCTATGAGCGAACAACAGCTTTTCGCATTGACCGGCGAGGGCCCGGTGCGCCTGGCCTGGCCGGCCTCGGCCACTACCGTGCACGAGGCGTTCGATAGCTTGCCGCTCGGCGTCTATTCGGCACTGCGCACCTTTCAGCACAACCGCTTCCTCTGGCTGGAGCACCACCTGGCGCGGACCGAGCAGTCGATGGCCCTGCTGGGCTGGGACTATCGCCTGGACCGCGCGGCGTTCTGTCGCGCGCTACACGCCGTCTGCAGCGCTTATCCCGGCGCGGATGCGCGGGTGCGCTTCGACGTGCTGTCCGGGCCGGCCACGGCCCTGGGCAGCGAGAGCCGGGTGCTCATCGCCCTGGCGCCGTTCACGCCGCTGCCGGCATCGTTCTACGAGGACGGCGTGGAGATCGACCTGGCCCCCGACCTCCACCGCGACAACCCGATCGTCAAGACGGCCGACTTCGTGGTTCGCCGCCGCCCGTATCCCCTGGGCCACCAGCTGGCGTTCGAGCACCTGCTCCTCGGGCCCGATGGGGCGTTGCTGGAGTGCAGCAGCGCCAACTTCTATGCCGTGCTGGACGGCGAGCTGCGGACCGCGGGCGCCGGCGTCCTCGAAGGGATCACGCGTAAGATCCTGCTGCGTCTCGCGGTAAAGCAGGGGATGCCGGTCCGCCTCGATCCGGCGCACCTGCCGGACGTGCCGGCGCTGGAAGAGGCCAGCCTGAGCAGCTCCTCGCGCGGCCTGCTACCGGTCGTCGGCATCGCCGGCCAGACGATAGCCGGTGGGCGGCCCGGCCCGCTCACCCGCCGGCTCCAGCGGGCCTACGACGCCTTCGTCGCCCGCGAGGTACGGACGGCGATCTGATTGCGGAGTGCGGAGCGCGGAACGCGGAGTGGGAGGAATCGTGTGGTCTCATAGTGCTTAGTCGCGGACCGGGAAGGCATCCGCAGTCGCCCCGACGGAGGCCCAAACGACCAACCGACCACACGACTTCCCGGACCTCCCCCAACCCCCGATCCCCGACCCCGAATCCCGTGCTCTACGGCACGCTCACCGACACCGGCAGCCACACCCCGTCATCTGGCAGCGGGGCGCCGGCGGCGTCGACGGCCGGCAGGCGGGGCGTGGCGCCGTCCTCCAGGCGATAGAGCCCGACGGCGAGCCGATAGTCGCCCGCCGGCACGCCGCGCAGGTCGAGCGCCAGCGGATCGAGCACGATCTCGCCCGCCGACCACTGGCTGGTGGGGTAGCTGTTGCGCCGGGGCATGGCATCGTCCTGGGCCGGAATCGCTCCGGTCTGGGCGTCGACCAGGTGCACGAAGTGGTGGTAGTCCTCCACGCCGGGAGCCAGCGCCTCCCAGACCAGCACCAGGTCGAGCTGCTCGGCCGACTGGCGCCACGTGAAGCCGCGCAGGGCGATCTGCCCCGGCCCGAAGGCCGCGTCGAGCGGCGACAGGTCCGGCGGCACGGCGAACAATGGCTCGGTTGCCCGGAACGCGAGGCCACCTGCCCCGGCCACGAGCTCGCCCAGGCGCCGCGTCAGCCAGACGCGTCCGCCCGGCGCGTCGTAGAGCTGCAGGACGACGCCGTGCGGCCCGCCGGTCGTGGGGACACCGTCCAGGGAAAGCGACAGGCGATCGGGCGTCCAGGCCCTGGCCGGCCACAGAAGGCTGGGCCGATAGCCGTAACCCGGCAGGGTGTCGAATTGGGCCAGCCAGAGCCCGTCCCGGTCCGTCAACCGCAAAGACACCGCCAGGCTGGCGCTCAGTGGGGCGTCGGTCCACCAGGCGAGATCCAGGTGAAGGGCATCGTCGGCGACGGCTGCCTCGGTGACCCGCACGGCCACCGGCATTTCGGCCGGCGCCTCGGCCGGCGGCGCGCCGGGGAGTACCCGGATCGGGCGC
>JBFGLK010000103.1:0-8633 GCA_041576195.1 Promineifilaceae bacterium (SeqCode) | reverse complement strand
TGTTGCAGCAGCTCATCGAGGCGCTCACCGGCCAGCGCTCGCCCCTGGCGGTCGTGCTTTCCACGCTGGCTATCGCCGCCCTGTTCAGCCCGCTGCGCCGCCGGGTGCAGGACGCCGTCGATCGTCGCTTCTTCCGCAATAAGGTCGACGCGGCGGCGGCGCTGGCTGCCTTCGCGATCGCCGCCCGCGATGAGACGGACCTGGAGGCGCTGGTGGCGCGCCTGGTGACCGTTACTCAGGAGACGATGCAGCCGGATAGGGCCAGCCTGTGGTTGAAGGCGATCAGGAATCCTGGCCGCCGGAGCGCACGATGAGCGCCCCGACTATCCGTGCCGCCCGTCTCAATCGCTGGTTCACGCTTCTCTTCGCCATCCTCCTGACCACGCAGGTGCTCTACCTGTTGATCGGCCTGGCCGGCATACCGCTTTACGCCCGCCGGGTCACGACGCAAACGGTTGCCCCCGTGGCCTATTACGGGGAGGTGCGTCTCAGCAACGAGATCATCGCCCAGCTGGCCGCCGCCAGGGAGCTGTCGCTGGGGCAATACACGGCCTATCGCAGCCTCGGCAACGCGGCGGCGGCTCTGATCCCGCTGGCCGTGGCGATCCTGATCGTATGGCGCGCGGGCTGGCAGTGGTTCGCCTGGTATACCGCCTTCATCCTTGTCTTCCTGGGCGGGTTCTTTCTCGACGGGCAAACGCAGGTGAGCCGACTCATCCCGTTTGTGGTGCTGGGCGCCAAGGACATCTTTTGGCCCCTGGTGCTGCTCTACCTGTTCCTGTTTCCCAACGGCCGGGCCGTCCCCCGCCGGTCGGCCTGGCTGATGGGCGCGCTGGTGCTCTTTCATTTCTGCGTGCAGGCCGGCACGGTGATCGCCTACGCGGCTCCCGATCTGGCGCAGCGCCTCCATCTGCCCAACTGGGGGAATAGCCTCTACGTCCTGCCAGTGCAGTTCGGTTTCGTCGTCGTCCTGGTCTGCCAGGTCTATCGTTACCGCCAGATCTCAAGCGCCGTCGAGCGCCTACAGACCCAGTGGTTTCTCTATGGCCTCGCTCTGATCGTGGCCTTCGTTTTTGGATCGACCTTCTTCGATGCGACCGGGCGATCGGGCTTTCTAGCCGACTTTCTGGAACTGTTGTTTTGGATGCCGCTTACCTTTAGCCTGGCCATCGCCATCCTGCGCTACCGGCTGTGGGACATCGACGTCATCATCCGCAAGACGCTGGTGTATGGCGTCCTGACGGCGCTGCTGGGGCTGGTGTATGCCGGCAGCGTCATCCTGCTGCAACAACTCATCGAGGCACTCACCGGCCAGCGCTCGCCCCTGGCGGTCGTGCTCTCCACCCTGGTCATCGCCGCCCTGTTCAGCTCGCTGCGCCGCCGGGTGCAGGACGCCGTCGACCGCCGCTTCTTCCGCAATAAGGTCGACGCGGCGGCGGCGCTGGCCGGCTTCGCCGCGGCGGCCCGCGACGAGACCGACCTGGACGCGCTGACTGGGCGCCTCGTCGCCGCCGCCCAGGAGACGATGCAGCCGGAGCGCATCTCTTTATGGCTCAAACCATGATGCCGGCACCTGCCCGAGACAATTCTATGACCACCACGATGATGACTTCCCTACGGACCAACATTCCACCAGCGGTCGCCGCCGTCTTCGAGAACTTCCTCACCTGCGAGATGACCACGCTGGGCCGCGGCGGGCACCCGATCGCCTGGCCGGTCATGCCCATTACCTGGCGCGAGCGGGGCCAGTTCGCCGTCTTCACCTCGATCGGCCTACCGCAGAAGGCGTTCAACGTCCGCCGCGACCCGCGGGTGGCGCTCCTCTTCTCCGACCCCACCGGCAGCGGCCTCGCCGCGCCGCCGGCGGTGCTGGTCCAGGGCGTCGCGGAGGCGCCGGACCGGATCGGCACCGGCCTTGACGGTCTGGAGCCCGACCTGCAGGATCTGCTCCGGCGCCAGGGGCTCAAGATGATGGAGCGCCAGCCGACGACCAAACTCTACATGGGCAACCCGCTCACCCGCACCCTGATGGACTGGTACTTCATGCGGCTCATGATCCTGATCACCCCACGCCGCGTCTCCTGGTGGGAGCACGGCGATCTGAGCCGCCCGGCGCGGCGCCTGGAGGTGGGCGATGTGGCCTGATATCCTGGACAACCTGCCCGACTACGAGAGCGCGGTCCTCAGCTGGCTCGACGAAGCCGGTCGCGTCGGCAGCGCCCGCTGCCACCCGGCGCCGGACGTCCCGGGGGATCGCCTGCGCCTGGCCCTGCCCGACGACCTGGCGCTGGCGCCCGGCCCGGCCTGCCTGCTCTGGCATCGCCACGACGAGAATCTCTGGAATCTGCACAGCTTCGCCGTGCGCGGGGTGTTGGGGAAGGACGAGGTGGGCTGGTTCGTGCGGCCGGAACAGTTCGTGCCCGGCGTGGGGGTCGGCGGCTGGCGCAGCTACGCGCGTTTTCTCGTCGACGGCCGGCGCACGGCGGCGCGCTACCTGGCCAAACGGGGCCTACCGCGGCCGCGCATCGACTGGCCGGGCCTCATGGCGATGCTGACGGGGACCGAGCCGTGACCGGTCGGGGCCGAGCCGAGGCCCGCGCGCGCCTACGCCCCCAGCGCCGTCAGGGCGGCCATCTCGCCCGCGCTCAACGCGAGCTCGCCCGCCTCCAGGTTCTGCCGCAGGTGAGCGGCGTCATGCGACATGGGGATGGTGATTACCCCCGGCTGATTGACGAGCCAGGCCAGGGCGATCTGGTAGGGCGTGACCCCGCGTGCCCCGGCCACCGCCGCCAGCTCCTCGCGCACGCGCAGCCGCCCGACCTCGACCGGCGAGTAGGCCGTGACGACGATGCCCCGCTCCTGGCAGTAAGGGATGACGCCGTTCTGCGTGTAGGTGCGCGTGGTCAGGCTGTAGGGCACCTGGTTGGTGACGATCGGCGTCTCGCACAGTGCCTGGGCCTCCTTGAGCTCGCCCAGGTCGAAATTACTCACGCCCAGGTAGCGGACGCGGCCGTCCCTGACCGTCTCATTGAGGGCGCGGAAGGTCTCGGCCAGGGGCGTGCTGGACGACGGCCAGTGGATCAGGAAGAGGTCGACCATCTCCACCCCCAGGCGGCGCAGCGAGCCATCCAGCGAGTTGTGCACGCCGCGGTAGCTCAGGTTGCCCGGGCGCACTTTTGTGGTGATAAACAGCCGCTCCCGCTCGACGCCTTGAATCGCCTGGCCGACGAGCTCTTCCGTATGCCCGTTGGCGTACATCTCGGCCGTGTCGATGTGCGTGTAGCCCATCTTGAGCGCGGCGGCCAGGGCGGCCAGGGCGCGCTTGTCCTGGCTCCGGTCGGGCCGGCTTTCGCCGCCCATGGTCCAGGTGCCCAGGCCGATGGCGGGCAGTGTCGTGCCGTCGAAAAGCGTGACCGTGCGCATAATAATCTCCTGCGATGGGTGAGTAACGGGCGCGATTGTAGCATATGGTGGCGTCGACCTCGGGACAAATGCCTTTGGACGGGGCGCATCGCGGTGGGTAGGGTCTCGGGAAGGCCTCGCGCTTCGACTCGTAACGTTTTCGAGACGCCCCCATTCTAGAATGAGGTCATGATGATGACGACACTCCGCAGCTTCTGGCAGAACAGGGTGCGCGCGACGGACCGGCAGGAGCCCGAGGCCCCGGCCCCACTCGCGCCGCCGCAGGCGATCAGCTGGCTCGACCTGGACATGGCGGCCACCGATCCCCTGATAGCTTACTTCCAGCACGCGCCGCAGGCGACGGACATTCGCTCGCTGGCGCTGGACTCGCCGGCCCTGGCCCGGCTCAAGGCTGCCGGCATCCAGCTGGTCATTCCCCTGGTCAGCCAGGGCGAGCTGATCGGCCTCATCAACCTGGGACCGCGGCGCAGCGAGCAGGAGTACTCCAGCGACGACCGCAAGCTGCTCAACGACCTGGCGACCCAGGCCGCGCCGGCGGTGCGCGTGGCCCAGCTGGTGCAACAGCAAAAGCAGGAGGTTGCCGAGCGAGAACGTATGCAGCAGGAGCTGCGCGTGGCCCGCCTGATCCAGCAGACGCTCCTGCCCCAGTCCGTGCCGCAACTGGCTGGCTGGGCGGTCTCCGCTTACTACCAGCCGGCCCGGGCCGTGGGCGGCGACTTCTACGACTTCCTCTACTTCGCCGACGGCCGGATCGGCTTCGTCATCGGTGACGTCACCGACAAGGGTGTGCCGGCAGCCCTGGTGATGGCCACCACCCGCACGCTGCTGCGCGCCTCCGCCGAGCGCCTGGTCTCGCCGGGCGCCGTGCTGGAGCGTGTCAACGACGTCCTGCACCTGGAGATCCCGCCCAAGATGTTCGTCACCTGCCTCTACGCCGTGCTCGATCCGCGCACGGGCCACCTGCGTTACGCCAACGCCGGCCACGATTTACCTTACCGGCGCTGCGGTGACGCGGTGCTGGAGCTGCGGGCCACGGGCATGCCCCTCGGCCTGATGCCCGGCATGTCCTACGAGGAGAAGGAGACGACGCTCCAGCCGGGCGACACGCTCCTGCTCTACAGCGACGGCCTCGTGGAGGCGCACAGCCCGACCCGGGCCATGTTTGGCTTTCCCCGCCTGCAGGCGCTCATGGCGGAGCATCCCGGCGGTGAGGCACTGACCGGTTTCCTGCTGGAGCAACTGGCGGCGTTCACCGGCGCCGGCTGGGAGCAGGAGGACGACGTGACCCTGGTGACCCTGCAGTACACGGCGGCTACTGCCGCGCCGGAGGAGGGGGAGATGAAAGCCGAGTTTGAACTGCCCAGCCAGCCGGGCAACGAGCGCCAGGCGCTGGCCCGGGTGGCCGAGATCGTGGCCGATCTGCCCCTGGCGCCCGCCCGCCTGGAGCGGCTGAAGACGGCCGTGGCCGAGGCGACGATGAACGCCATGGAGCATGGCAACCGCTATCGGGCCGATGCGCCGGTGCACATCGCCGTGCGCGCGTCCGCCCAGGAGCTCGTCGTGCGCATCACCGATCAGGGCGGCGGCGTCTCAGCGCAGCCAGCGGCCGCGCCCGATCTGGCGGCCAAGCTGGCCGGCGATCAGTCGCCCCGCGGCTGGGGCCTTTTCCTGATCAAGAACATGGTCGATGACATGCGCGTGCACGACGACGGCCAGCAACATGCGGTGGAGCTGGTGCTGCGCCTCGACCAGGCGACCGAGTGAGACCGGGGCCTTACCCCCGCAAGGAGACCATCATGCCGGCATGGGAAGACAGAACGCAAGCAAGCCAGTTCCGGGCTCGGGTGCGCCGGGTCGGCCAGACCGCCGTCATCGATCTGCTCGGCGAGATCAACGGCTTCGCCGACGAGGCCATGGCCGCGGCCTACGCCGAGGCGGAGGAGAGCGAGCCCGCCGAGGTCTTGCTCAACTTCGACGGCGTCGACTACATCAACAGCACGGGCATCGCCCTGATCGTGGGCTTGCTGGCCCAGGCGCGCAAGAGCCATCGCCCCCTGGCGACGTGCGGGCTGAGCGAGCACTATCAGGAGCTTTTCCGCATCACCCGGCTGTCCGATTTCATGAGCATGTACCCTGACGAGACCAGCGCGCTGACCGCTGCCGGCTCGGCGACCGCCGGCCGCGCGACCGCTTCGTGAGGCCCAGGCCTGATATCCAGGAGAGAAAACCATGACCAGTCCTGAATTGAACCTGTCCGTTCGTCAACTACCCGATCACATCGCGATCATTGACATCGAGGGGGAGGTCACCGGCTTCGCCGAGGACGCGCTGACCGATGCGTATGGCCGGGCCAGCGCCGGACAGGCCATCATCCTGAATTTCAGCGGGCTCGAGTATATGAACAGCTCGGGCATCGGCCTGCTGGTGACCATGCTCATCCGGGCGCAGCGCCGCAAGCAGCCGTTGCTAGCCTGCGGCCTGAGCGACCATTACCTGCAGATCTTCGAGCTGACCCGTCTCGACGAGGCGATCGGCATCCATTCCACCGAAGCGGAGGCCATCGCGGCCGCCCGCGCCGTGGCGAAGGCGCCCGCCCGATAGGGCGCGCCCCAGTGGGCGAGCACGCCAGGCGAAGGAGACCAACATGGACGAGACAGAGCAAAGCATGAAGACCCCGCGGGATGCCGGCAGTTGGGCCGGGCCCGTGGATCGGCTCCGGGTGACGGAGACACCCTCCGGGGCCATCAACCTGAACGTCGAGGGCCGCCAGGTCGTAGGTCCGCTCCAGGGTTTTGGCGCGCTGTGGCAGAAAACATACCGTCTGGCCCTGACCGGGGCCAGCGTCACCCCGGCGCAGGTCGTCGCCTTGTGGAAGGCGAAGCTGCCCGAGCTCATGCCCGGCGACAGCCGCTTCTACCCCTCGCTAACCGGCGTCACTCCCGGCGAGGTGATCCTCATCAACGCGTCGTTCCCTGGCGTGCCCGGCACGATCTCCACCGGCGTCATGATCCTCTACGCCGACGACGTCTCCTTCTCCGTGATGACCCCCGAGGGCCACCCGGAGTCTGGCTTCAACACCTTCAGCGCGGCGGAGGAAGGTGGGGTGACGGTGGCCCAGATCCAGTCCCTGGCCCGGGCCAACGACCCTATCTTCGAGTTCGGCTTTCGTTTCATGGGCGGCTCGGCCCAGCAGGAGCGCATCTGGCGCCACGTGCTGGCCCGGCTGGCCGCCGAGTTCGGCGTGACGGCCGAAGTGGAGATGCGCAAGACGTGCGTGGACAGTCGGCTCCAGTGGCGCCAGGCGAAGAACATCTGGCATAATGCGATGATACGCAGCACCCTGGATCAGCCGCGGCGGACGGCCCGGCGCCTGCGCGGCGGCTAGCGCCCCGCCCCGTACGGGCGACCGGCATCGCGCCCCATTGCCCACCCGGCCCGTACGGGCGACCGGCATCGCGCCCTGATAAAATGATGTGACCATCCAAAGACCGGGCGCAGCAGGCTGCGCCCCTACAGCGACCATTTGCGCATGACCCATGACGCCATTGTCGTCGGCTCCGGCCCCAACGGCCTGGCCGCGGCCATCACGCTGGCCCGAGAGGGCCTGAAGGTCCTGCTGCTCGAGGGCCAGGAGACCGTGGGCGGCGGCATGCGCACGGCCGAGCTGACCCTGCCCGGCTTCCGGCACGACATCTGCTCGGCCATCCACCCGCTGGGGATGGCCTCGCCCTTCTTTCGCGAGCTGCCGCTGGCCGACTTCGGATTGGAATGGATCCAGCCCGACCTGCCGCTGGCGCACCCGCTGGACGACGGGACGGCCCTGGCGCTGCATCGCTCGCTGGTAGAGACCGTCGCCGGCCTGGGTGAGGACGGCCCGGCTTACCGCCGCCTGCTCGGCCCGCCCGTGGCCGCCTGGGAGCGGCTGGTGCCGGCGCTTCTCGGTCCGTTCCCCGTCCCGCGGGCGCCGTTGGCCCTGGCCCGTTTCGGCCTGCGGGCCTTGCCCCCGGCGACCTGGCTGGCGCGCGTCGCCTTCCGGGGGGAAGGGGCGCGCGGCCTGTTCGCCGGGCTCGCGGCGCACAGCATGATGCCTTTGGAGCGGCCGATCACGTCCTCGTTCGGTTTGATGCTGGCCATCCTGGCGCACGTCGTGGGCTGGCCGCTGCCTCGCGGCGGCTCGCAGAGCCTGGCCGACGCCATGGCCGCCTATCTGCGAGCGCTGGGGGGTGAGGTTGAGACCGGGCAGATGGTGGGCTCGCTGAGCGAACTGCCATCGGCCCGAGCGATCCTGCTGGACGTGTCCGTGGCCGGCCTGTTGCGGCTGGCGGGGGACCAGCTGCCGGCAGGCTATCGCCGCGGGCTGCTGCACTATCGCTATGGGCCGGGCGTCTGCAAGATCGACTACGCCCTGGCCGGCCCGATCCCCTGGACGGCGGAGGCGCCGCGGCGTGCCGGCACGGTGCACCTCGGCGGCACCCTGGCCGAGATCGCGCGGAGCGAGCGGGCGGTGTGGCGCGGGCAGTCCCCGGAGCGGCCCTACGTGCTCCTGGCGCAGCAGAGCCTGTTTGACGATACCCGGGCGCCGGCGGGCCAGCACACCGTCTGGGCCTACTGCCACGTGCCCCACGGCTCCCCGGTCGACATGAGCGCGACCATCGAAGCCCAGATCGAGCGCTTCGCCCCCGGCTTCCGCGACCTGATCCTGGCCCGGCACACGATGACCGCCCCGGACTACGCGCGCTACAACCCGAACTACGTGGGTGGGGACATCAACAGCGGCGTGCAGGACCTGGGCCAGCTCTGGACCCGGCCGGTGGCTCGGCGCGACCCCTACGCGACGCCGCTGCCCGGCGTCTACCTCTGCTCGTCGGCCACGCCGCCCGGCGGCGGCGTGCACGGCATGGCCGGCTATCACGCCGCGCGATCGGCGCTGCGGAGTATGTGGGGCGACTCGCCAGAGTCGCCCTAGGCCGGCTGGTCGAGTAGGCGAGCAGTCGAGTAGTCGCGTAGTCACGGCGAGCGCCGGGTCGCCCGTGGTCGGATGGCCGGCTAGCTCCGGGGGCTTCTGTGGAGATTCCCTGGAAGTGCCTGTTCGGGGACTACTCGACCAGACGACTACCTGACCGCCCCACGTAGACGAGGTGATCTGACGCGCCGTGCAGCGACGGGTCCTGGCCCAGGCGGAAGTTCAGGTCCACCCAGACCTCCCAGGC
>JBFGLK010000102.1:0-8657 GCA_041576195.1 Promineifilaceae bacterium (SeqCode) | reverse complement strand
TACCGAGGAGACCGGCGGGACCGACCTGGGCCTGCCAATCACCAGGCGCCTGGTGGAGATGCATGGCGGCCGAATCTGGGTGGAGAGCCAGGTCGGCGAGGGTTCGACCTTCCACGTTGCCCTGCCTTTGCGGCAGGCAGAGAACGCGCCAACGGAAGCCGTTGGCTAGGGGGGACCGGCCGAGCGTCGAGACGTCAGTTGGCAGCGGCGGCCAGTGTTAGGAGCAGGATCTGCGTGAGGCCCTGGGGGATGAACGTCGGATCCATGAACTCGTCCAGCCGATGTGCGTTGCCCGAGCGAGTCACGCCGACACAGACCGCCTCATAGCCTCGACTGAGTGGCACGTTGGCGTCCGTGCTGCCGCCTTCATACTCGACCTCAGCACAACCGGAGTACGCCAGCGCCTGCGCCGCCCAGCGGACGAGCGCCGCGTCCTGGGCAAGCCGACCCGGCAGACGATTGCCGACCTGCTCGATGCTGACGGTCACGCCGGCCCGCTGGCCCTCCGCCTCCACAAGGCGCAGCACCCGGTCGACGAGCTCGCTCAGGCTGCCGGCATCCTGCGAACGCAGGTCCAGCAGCAGGCTGGCCGACGCGGCGATGCTGTTCACCGAAGTCCCCCCATCGATGACCCCGACGTTGTAGGTCGTGCGCGGCTGCACCGGCACCTCCAGGGCGTCAATGCCGGCAATCACACGGCCGAGCACGTGGATGGCGCTGGGAGTGCCAAACGCCCCCCACGAGTGGCCCCCAGGCGCCTCGACCCGGATGCGAAAGCGGCGCACACCGATTCCCTCGTGGTAGAGGTGGCCATAGACGCCGCCCTCCAGGATGATGTAACGCGCGGCGCCGAAGCGCTCGACGACGGCGCGCATTCCCCGCAGGTCGCCCAGCCCCTCCTCTCCCACGTTGGCCACGAAGTGTAGATCGGCGGACAGCGGCAGCTTGGCGCTGACCAGGGTCTGCGCCAGGAGGAGCAGGCCGGCAACGCCGACGCTGTTGTCGCCGATGCCCGGGCCGTAGACCATCCCGTTGGCTTGGCGCACCGATAGATCGGTGTCCGGGCCGAACACCGTATCCAGATGGGCCGAGACGACCACGGGACGGCCTCGCTTCCGGCCGGGGAGCCGACCATAGACGTTGCCAATCCCGTCCTGGCCGACGTCGACCAGCCCGATGCCGGCAAACGCCTCCTGGACGAATGCCGCCCGCCGGGCTTCGTGAAACGTTGGCGCCGCGATCTGCTGGATCTCAATCGCCAGCGCCACGGCGCGCTCGCGCAAGCCGGCGACCGTCGTCAACACGGCGCTCACATCGGGTTGGCTGATGAGCCGGTGTATCGTGTCCATGGCGATCAGTGGCCCAGGGGCGCCCTGCTAGCTAGCCAAGCGGCCTGACCAGCAGGAGCCCGAGCAGGGCCAGAATCAGGCCTATGTGCAGGAGGAGGTGGCGGTCCACCCACCAGGCGCCTGGGCCCGGAACAAACTGGACCACGAGATTGAGGGCGACCAGCAACAGCCCTAGCAGTGGCAGGAAGCCCGGGCGCTCCCCCAGGAAGTGGCTGGCGCGATCAAGAAGGTCGTTGAGGAACTTGTCCATGGATCTGTCCAGGCGCTGTGCCGGCGAACGGGGCGCGCTACGACGGCCCCCGGGCGATTTCGAACGGCGCGAAGAATGGGCGCAGGCGACGCGGCAGCCGACCGAGAATGACCACTCCCTCCCCCAGATGGTCCTCGCGATCGACGACGCCGCGCTCGTGGAAGAGCGAGACGAGGTCACCCCGATCATAGGGCAGACGGACCGTGAGCGAGACCAGGTAGCGCTCGGCGGCCGCTTCGACGGCGTCCAGGAGGTCGGGCACGCCTTCGCCGGTAAGAGCGGAGACGGGCACCGCCGGGTCTGGGAGAGAGAGATCGGCGAGCGCCTCGCGCCGGACTGCCGGCAAGCGGTCGATCTTGTTCAGGGCGATCACCGTGGGTATCTCCTCAACCTCCAGCAACGCCAATGTGTCGTCCACCGCCTCGATGTGGGCCAGCATGTGAGGATGGGTGGCGTCGGCCACGTGGAGCAACACATGTGCGTCGGCGATCTCCTCCAGTGTGGCGCGGAAGGCGGCCACGATCTCGGTTGGAAGTTTGTGGATGAAGCCCACCGTATCGGTGAAGAGCATCTCATTCCCGCCGGGTAACACCACCCGGCGTGTGGTCGGGTCCAGGGTGGCAAACAGCATGTCCGCCGTCAGCACGTCCGAACCGCTCAGGCAGTTCAAGAGCGTCGATTTGCCGGCATTCGTGTAACCGACCAGAGCCACGACGCGCAGCGCCGTCTGGCGGCGCTTGGCCCGTTGTTGGCTCCGCCGCTGGCGTACGGCGTCAAGATCGTCCTTGATCCGGGCGATTCGCCTCTGGATCTCGCGACGGTCCGACTCGATCTGCTTCTCCCCCGGACCACGGAGGCCTACACTGCCCATGGCCCCGGCGGCGCGTCCGCCAGCCTGCCGCGCCAGGTGCGTCCACATGCGGGTGAGGCGCGGCAGCCGGTACTCGAGTTGTGCCAGCTCGACCTGGAGCTGCCCTTCGGCCGTCAAGGCGTGCTGGGCGAAGATGTCGAGAATCAAAGCGGTCCGGTCGAGAACCTTGACTCCGTCGCCAAAGGCCTCTTCCAGCTCCCGCTGGTGGCGCGGATTCAGCACATCGTCAAAGATGACGACCTGCGCGTCAAGCTCGCGGGCCAATAGGCCGATCTCCTCTACCTTGCCGGAGCCAATGTACGTCCTGGGATCTGGCTGGTTGAGCTGCTGTACCGCCTCACCAACCACGTGCAGACCGGCGGTGTCAGCCAACCGTCCCAGCTCTTGCAGGCTTTCGTCCACCGGCAGCAGTTGGACGCCCTGGCGGAATGAGACGCCAACCAGGAATGCGCGTTCCGTCGGTCGATTGGCCAATCGAGTGAGTTCGTCCATTATACCTCGTCGGTTACCTGCTTCTCAGTCGCCCGGCGGACGCCGCCGAATGGGCAGCTCGACGTGAAATGTGCTGCCAGGGCAACGTTGCTCGTCCAGACCCTCGCTCTCGGCCCAGACCCGTCCCCCGTGAGCGGCCACGATGCCGCGCACGATCTGGAGACCCAGGCCGGGGCCGCCCGCCTTGAAACGGGTCTGTCCTGAGGAGTGTAGCGCGGCGTCGCGAAAGCCGCCGAACTTCTCAAAGATCGCCTCCAGCTGGTCGACCGGGATGCCAATACCCGTGTCCGCGATCTGAATGTCGATATAGCCGGCCACGTCCTCGCTTTGCTCATCCTGCCGCGTCAGTTGCCCAGAGACGCGGACGGCGCCGCCGTCGGGCGTGTATTTCAATCCATTGCGCAGCAGTTTGGTCAGCGCCTGGAACAAACGCGAAGGATCGGCGTAGATGGGCCCGTCGACCGGCAGACTGAACACCTCGAGACGCACCTCACGCTCGGTAAATGCGTCGGCCAGGTTGTCGGCGGCCATGCGCACGATCTTGTCCAGATTGAGGGGTTGGAACGAGATCGACAGCGCCTGTGAGTCGATCATGGTCACGTCGATCATGTCGCCGATGATTGCCTTGAGGCGCCGGATGCCGTTGTTCATGCCGTCCAGCATGAGGTGGACTTGTTGGTCGTCTGCCGGCACCTGGTTGCGCACCATGCTGGCGTAGCCTTCGAGGATGGTCAGCGGCGTGCGCAGCTCGTGGGCGGCCACAGTGATGAAGTTGGCCTTGCTGCGCTCCAGCACCTCAACCTGGCGCTTCAGGTCCTCCATGTAGCTAAGCATGGTGCTGTAGTCACTACTGCCTGCCAGACGACTGACCTCCACCAGAGCATGCGTGAAGGGCCGGTCGAGGCGCTGCCAGCTTTCCAGGGCTGCCTCCGGCGAAGAGTCACGGAGAAGCCACGAGCCGACGGTCTCCTTGGCGAGGCGGAGCAGCGTGACCCAGTCACGGGCCAGCGCCTCGTCGCTGCCCAGCGTTTGGACCGCCCAGGACTGGATCCGGCTGAGCTGGCGGCTGCCGGCATCGTCCAGGCCTTCGCGCACTACCGTCAGGAATCCGGCCAGGTCGTCCTCGTCGGGGAGGAGATTGGGCGCCCGGCGCAACACGGCGCCACACAGCGCCGCCTCCTGGGCCAGCAGCCAGGTTGCGAGTGACTCACTCAAGCGTTTGCTCCAACCACACCTGTAAGGTGTGCCCCACGCGCTCCAGGCTGTCGGGACTCACTTTGTCCAACGTGTCCTCGGTCGTGTGCCAGTAAGGATAGTCAAAGTCGATAATGTCCACGGCCGGGATGCCTTTGCGCGCGAACGGCACATGATCGTCTATCATTGTAAACCGGAGTGAGTTGAGGAAAAAGCGATCATAGCCCAACTCGGCCGCCAGCCGCCAGATCTCGGCCTGCAGGACCGGATCGGAGTTGCCCTCCAGGTGAAGTTGCTGGTCGGCGTCGCCAACCATGTCAACCAGGACCATGGCCGATGGCGTGACACGCAGATTCTCGGCCATGTAGGATGAGCCGGCGATCCAGTCCCAACCGGGGATACCGCCGCCCCCGTTGTCCTCGATGTCGAAGAACGCCAGCCAGATTTCGCGCGGCACGGCCTCCAGGTCCGCCACGCGCGCCAGCTCCAGCAAGACAGCCACCCCACTGGCGCCGTCCACCGCGCCCGGCACGCTCGCCGTGCTGCTCGGAGTCTGGTCAGCCACGCGCCGCGTATCGTAATGGGCCCCAAGGATGACGATGGGACCCACGCCGACATTGGCGCGACCGATCAGGTTTTGTGCCCCGAATCCCTGATAGTCGAACGCCTGGATCTCCACCTCCCAGCCGTTGGCGGCCAGACGCTCGACGATGTAGTCGCGTGTCGCCTGGTGGCCAGGACTGCCGGGATGGCGCTCCCCAAACGCCATCTGGGCCGCGACATGCGCCATTGCCTCGGCGCCGGAGAACGACTGAGGCTCCTGCGTTGGGCCAATCCGGGAGCGCGGCGGCGCGCTGCCGCCCAGTATTGCACCGCCGGCAGCCGGCCGGCAGGCCGGCGTCAGCAGCATGGCGATCAGGCACGTGGCGAAGAGGAGGGCCGGGGCGTGCAGGCGCATCGCGGTTCGGAAACGGGACGCGGTGTCTATCACACGGCCGTGGTGGCGCCGGCGTCCTGGGTGGTCTGTTCCGCCGCCTCCCGATCGAACGATAGGCCATGATGGCGGGTGAAGCGGCGGAGCGCTGTCAGCGCGCGACGGGCGTAGTAGGCGTAGCGCTCGTCCTTCTTCATGCGGCTGTCGGGCGGCGGCAGCAGACCGAAATTTGCCTTCATCGGCTGGAAGCTGCGCGCCTCGGCGTGGGTAACGTAGTGGCAGAGCGCGCCGAGCATCGTCGTTGTTGGCAGGATGACGGGCAGTCGGCCGGTGAGCAGACGCGCCGCGTTGATGCCGGCAAGCAGGCCGGTGCCGGCGTTGCCTACATACCCCTCGACTCCAGTGAGCTGACCGGCGAAGAAGAGGTCAGCCCGGCCCCGGAACTGCATGGTCGGCTGCAGCATTGTGGGTGCGTTAATGAATGTATTGCGGTGCATCATGCCATAACGCATGAACTCCGCCTCCGCCAGGCCCGGGATCAGCCGCAAGACCTGCCGTTGCTCGCCCCAGCGGAGATTCGTCTGAAAGCCGACGATGTTGTAGAGCGAACCGGCCAGGTTGTCCTGCCGCAGCTGAACCACGGCATAGGGCCTACCCCCGGTCCGGGGATCGACGAGACCCACCGGGCGCATCGGCCCAAAGGCCAGCGCCTCACGCCCGCGCTTGGCGAGCACCTCGATCGGCAGGCAGCCCTCGAAGAAGCGCGGATCGTCGAGCTCGAAACGGCGGAGCTGGATCGTCTCCGCGGCCACCAGGGCGTCGTAGAAGCGATCATACTCCGCGCGCGTCATCGGGCAGTTGATGTAGTCACCCTCTTCGTCGCTGCCGCGCTCCCAGCGTGAGGCGCGAAAGGCAATATCCATGTCGATTGTCTCGGCGTGGACGATGGGTGATAGGGCGTCGAAGAAGTAGAGATACTCCTCAGCCGACAGGGCCTGGACGGCCGCGGTCAGCGCGTCGGAAGTCAGCGGACCGCTGGCAATGATGGCCGGCCCATCGGGGAGGGAAGTCACCTCTTCGGTAACCAACGTGATGCCCGTGTGGTCGGCGATGCGCGCGGTGACGAGCGCGGCGAAGCGATCACGGTCGACGGCAAGCGAGCTGCCTGCCGGCACGGCTGCCTGCTCGGCGCAGTCAAGAATGAGGGAGCCAAGCCCACGCATTTCGGCCTTGAGCAGGCCGGGCGCCCGCTCGGGCATAACCGAGCCCAGCGAATTGCTGCAAACGAGTTCGGCAAGGCGGTTGGTGACGTGCGCCGGCGTTTGGCGCACCGGGCGCATCTCATACAGTCGCACGGGCACGCCCAGTCGGGCCGCCTGCCAGGCGGCCTCCGTTCCAGCCAGGCCGCCGCCGACGACGATTAGTTCAGGAGCTTTGGTCATGGCCCCATTCTAGCACAGCGTGGGTCCAAGGTGGGGACGAGCGCGACCCGCCTAGGGGGCGCCTACCTGCACGACCGCTGCCGGTCCGTCGGCCGGCCAGACAGGCGCGCTGAACAAGGCAAAGCCGCCCTCCCCCGCGCGGCCATCGCGTATGGCCGGGCAGGCGAAGACGAAGGTCGTCAACTCGGCGCCGACGACGCCGTTGGCGACCGCGGCCTCGCGGCCACAGGCCAGCCCACCGAGAGCGGAGCTAGTCTCGCACACGCGGACGACTTGCGGCTCGCCCGGCGCCGCGACGGACAGCGTCAGCTCCACGGTTTCACCCTGGACGCATCCCTCGCCCGCCAGCGGCAGCGCGAGGCCGGCAAAGCCGCAGTTTCGCGCCGGGCCAGACTCGCCGGACTGGCAGGGCTCGGTCACGAAGCTGCCGGCAGGCGGCAGGAGCACGTCGATTTCGCCGACGTTGTTTGCATCCCAGTCGTCAGGCAGCGTGCAACGCGGGCGGCTGATCGGCTTTCCGTCATCGGTCGTCAGCGACGTGACCTCCCAGAGCGGCGCCCCGTCCTCGCCGAGGATAGGCAGGCCTTCACAGAGGAATCCGTCGCCGTTGGAGCGGAAGCCGAGCTGCACCGTCCTCCCCTCGGGCCCGACATCCAGGTCGGAGATGTCAATCCACTGAGTGTCCAAACCGGCGATGTACTCGTCGACCCACCCGGCCTGAATCCCCTGGAACGTGCACGAGTAGTCGTGCGTGAGCGGCGACGTTTCGTCGTTGGCGTAGCGACTCGTGCTCTGGACGCAGAAGGCGCGTTTGCTGCTCTGGACGTCGTCGCTGTCGGCGAGGTAGAACTCGCCGTAATGACTGTAATGGAAGTGGTCGTGGCAGGAGCTGTACTCGAAGACGTTCGTCTCTGGATCCTCACGCACGACCGGCCCGATGTGCAGCGGGGCGCGGCCCACGTTGTGCACAGTGGCGTCAAAGAGGAGCAACCGGCGCCAGCCGGCGCCGCCGACGGCGCCCTCCTCGAGCGCGCAATCGGTCGGGTCGATGTAGCGATAGACGACGCGATGCGTCGCCAGGTCGGCCGTCACGACGGCGAGATCGGGCGTCGTGGTCACCGGTCTGTCGTCCAGCCGGACGCGATCGGCCAAGGCCGCGTCCCACGGCAGGCGCTCGAAGCGGACGCTGGCTTCCACTTCGCCGACGCGCGCGGCCAATGCCTCGCGGCAGGAAAATGCCGGCAAAGACGTGCGATGGCAGCCCAGAGGCCCACCGCTGTCCGCGGCACACGTGTAGTCATAGAACTGCCAGACGTTTTCCGAGTCGAAGCTCTGGGGCGGAAAGCCGGCTTCGTTGACGCAGGCGTTGCCGGTGCGCTGCAGCACCAGGAAGGGATCGACTGGAAAGACAAACGGCTCCAACCAGACACCATCGGCCGATGCGAGGGCGGGCTCCGACTGGCCGGGCGATTCCGAGTCGGTCAGGATGGTCGTCTCGAAGCGATAGTCGACGACCACGACGTCATGGCCCTGGACCACCTCACGCGACGGACCACCAGGGTCGAGCGTCATCGTCCACTGAGAGACTGGCGGCAGCGGTAGCTGACCCTTGTCGTCGTAGGCGTAGTCGCGGAAGTTGAGCCGAAGGCGCGTCAGCTGGACCTGGCGCACGGCTCGCGCCACCCACGTCGCCTGGTCCTCGGCGATCAGGGCTGCCGCCACCCGATCCCGCATCTCCGCCGGGAACTCGTCCAGCAAGACGCCGACCCGACTTTCCAGGGACACGGCGATTAGCGCGCCAGGATCGAGCGCTGGCGTGGGCGCCGACACGTCGGTCGCTTCGGCGGCGGTAGTGGCCGGGGGTGATGGCGCCGCGCTCGTCACCGGATCCGACACGATGGCCGCCGGCGGCGGTAGAGATGGGTCCGGCGGCACGATCGCCGTGGACAGCGGCGCGGGCGACGGCGGTCCCGTCTGCGCGCAGGCGGCGAGGAGGATAATAGTAAGCGGAATGAATAGCCTGGTTCGCATATCGGGATTCTAGCACGCCGCCTGGCGACACACGTTCCCCCCCGCCCAAGACTCCCCGGGTGCTAAGGTACGGCGCGTGGCGGGCGATAGGCAC
>JBFGLK010000101.1:0-8663 GCA_041576195.1 Promineifilaceae bacterium (SeqCode) | reverse complement strand
CGGCCAGCCTCTCATAGCGCAAGGCCCACTCGTCGGGCACGACGTAGCGGATTGGGTCGGTTGCCGGCGCCAGGTGCGCCGCCAGCAGCTCCCAGAACGGCCCGCCCGGCTCCCCGGCAGCATCCAGGCCGATGAGCCGAGGCGACGGCACGACCACGGCGTTGGCCAGGCGGCTGGCCGCCACGCTGGCCGGGGCGATCCGGACGGTGAGCACCTGATCGGCGCAGCAGGCCCGGGTGGCCACGAAGCGCGCGATCTGGTCGGCCCAGCGGGCGTCGGAAGCGGACAGGATCAGCTCGCCCCAGGCGTAGCGATGGGTCTGGTCGGGTCCCCAGAAGCGCTCCCCGCTTGGCGCCCGGCGCCAGCGCTCGCCCTCGCGGACGAAAAACACCAGCCGCTGCCAGGCGCCCGCCGCGTCGCTCCAGCTGACGTTGGCCCAGGCCTCTTCGCCCGTCTCTTCGGCGCGGGTGACCTCGCGCTCGGCGCGGGTGAATGCCTGGTGCAGGGGTTTGAACTGGAGCGCGATCCAGGCCGGATCGTCGACCTGCTGCGCCAGGAACAGCTCCCCATCGCCCGCCAGCACCGCCTGCCGCTCCAGCTCGAGTACCTGCTGCAGCTCCCCGGCAAGGCCGGCCGCCGCGCGCTCCTGGGCCTGGCGCGCTGTGTTCCATCCCCAGAGGAGAAGGGCCACCAACCCGATCGCCAGCACTACCCACATGGCGCCGTCGCGCTCCACCGGTGGCGGCGCCGCCGGCGGCTGATCGACCTCATCGGGAACGTCAAATTGCCACTGAAAGCCCATAGCCAGGTTGGGTGCGACGTGGCGGGATCGGTTGGCGGACAGCAGGTAAGGACAGTCTACAGGTTTGTTACCACGCGGGCAAGCCGCTCGACGGCCTGCTCCAGGTCGGTCATGGCCGTGGCGATCGAGAAGCGGACGTGGCCCTCGCCGCTGGCCCCGAAGGCGATCCCGGGCGTGCCGGCAATGCCGGCCTCTTCCAGGAGCACCTCGGCCAGCTCGATGCTGTTGCGCCGGCTGTGGGGGAAGTGGGGAAAGAGGTAGAAGGCGCCTTCGATGGAGCGGCAATGGATGCCCGGCATCTCGTTGAGGGCGTCGACCATGAAGTCGCGCCGCGCCTGGTAGGCGGCCCGCATCGTTTCCACGATCTCCTGTGGCCCGTTCAGGGCGGCGATGGCCGCGTGCATGGTGAAGGTGGCTGCCGAGGTCACCGTCTGGCTGTGCAGGCGGGCGGCCAGCTTCATCGGCCCCGTGGGGCCGGCCAGCCAGCCGAGGCGCCAGCCGGTCATAGCATGCGACTTGGAGAGCCCGTTGACCGTCAGCGTGCGCTCGGCCATGCCCGGCGCCGCGCCCACGGACAGGTGCGGTCGGCCGTCGAAGATGAGTTTCTCGTAGATCTCGTCGGCGATGACGTAGAGATCGTGCTCCAGGGCGACGGCGACGATGGCCTGGCGCTCCGCCTCGGTCAACACGCGCCCGGTGGGATTACTGGGGCTGTTGACCATGAGCGCCTTCGTGCGCGGCGTGATGTGGGCGCGCAGGGCCTCGGCGGTGATACGGAAGTTGTCGTCTGCCGGCAGGCTCACCGCCACCGGCACGCCGCCGGCGATCTGGATCATCGGCGGGTAGGAGACCCAGACGGGCTCCAGATAAAGGATCTCGTCGCCCGGGTTGACGATGGCGTTCAGGGCGAGGTTGAGCGCCCACTTGCCCCCGGGCGTGATGACGATGTCGGTCGCCGGGTCGACGCGAATGTCGTTCTCGCGGGCCATCTTGTCGGCGATGGCCTCCAGCGCGCGCGTGATGCCCTTGGTGGGTGCCGGGTAGTGCGTGGCCCCATGGCGGATGGCTGTGAAAGCGGCCTCGACGACGTGGGGCGGGGTCGGGAAGTCGGGATCACCGCCTGCCAGGGCGATCACGTCGCGCCCGGCAGCTTTGAGGGCCTTGGCCTTGTCGTTCACGGCGAGTGTGGCGGACGGAGGGATGCCGGCCAGCATGCTAGACAACGGTTTCATCGACGGTTCTCTCCTTCATGCGGTGACGTCCGGGTATTCTAGCAAATCGCCGGGAACGGGGCGATTGCCGAGTGCGGAGTACAGCACGCAGATCGCGGCGCATCGTTGCTCCGCAATCCCCATTCCGCTGTCGTCTAGAGCTCGCCGGCGCGGCGGAGCTTGGCCTCGAGCTGGGCGGCCGTGTCTTGCATGCCGCGGTCGATCTGGGGGTAGGTCAGCCAGACCAGCGACAGGCCGAAGAGGGCGCCGGTGAGGGTGCGCAGGAAGGGGGTGCTTTCGCGCAGGGGGAGGAGGCGCTGAAAGAAGGGGAAGACCGAGGTCTGCAGGGCGTCTGGACCGACGGGCGCGGCGAACACGTAGGCGAAGAGCTGGCTGAATCCATCCAGCCCGATCGGCACGATCCCGATGAGGAGGAACGCCCACCAGGGCATGGCCCGGATGGGGACGCGCCGCCGCAGGAGCCCGTAGGTCAGCCCGGCCAGGAGGATGAAGCCGTAGATGGCGATGTCCCGCTCGCAGAGGGCCATCTTATAACCCATCGTCGGCGTGCCGAGGAAGGCGCGCGCCGGCTCGAGGAACGTGCCCAGGTCGGCCGGATCGCCGGAGTAGCTGGCGAAGGTACGCAAGCCGGGCTGGTAGACGGCGCCGTCGAGGCTGCCGAGGTAGCTGTCCAAAGGCTCCAGGTCCACGCCGGCCAACGGTCGCGGGTAGGCGGCCTGCTCGCCGAAGAGGAAAAAGGAGCGCGAGGCCATCTGGTGGCACATGGGCCGGTAGAGGGCGTAGATGGTGGTAGCGGGCCCGCCGATGCCGGCAGAAAGGAGCACCGGCGCCAGGATTGGCAGCCCGACGTAAAGGGCCATGAAACCGTTGAAATAGCGCAGCCAGCGACGGGCGAAGGCGAAGATACGGCGGTCGAGCCAGATGACGACGGTGCGCTGCCTGCCGGTGACCGGTTTCTTTGGGGGGGTCTGGCTCATGGGGCGGCCGCCAGGAGGGGCGCCAGGTAGCCGTCGAGCTGCTCGCCCGTCATCAAGCCGCGGTGAATGGCGACGATGCGGCCTTCGGTGTCCAGGAAGATGCTGGTCGGATAGCTGTGGACGCCATAGCGGTCGGCCACCAGGTTGGCCACGTCGAGCAAGGGTGTGAAGGTGAGGCCCATCTGGTCGAAGAAGGCATGCACCTGCTCGGCCGACTCGTCCTGGTCCAGGGCCAGGATGACGAGCCCGTCCGCCGCGTGGCGCTCGTAGGCGGCCTGGAGATCGGGCATTTCCACGCGGCACGGGGGGCACCAGGTGGCCCAGAAGTTCAGGATGACCGTCTGGCCGCGGGTGTCGGCCAGGCGCACGGGCTCGCCCTCGAGGTTGACCAGCGTGAAGTCTGGCGCCGGGTCGCCGACCGCCAGGCTGCCGGCAGCGGGCGGGGCCAGCCGGTTGGCCTCGGCCAGCTCTGAGAGCGGTCGGGCGCCGTTGAGGGCCGGCACGGATCCGGCCAGGTCGCGGGCGGACGGGCGTTGGGGTCGGGCGAGCAGGTTGCCGCCGAACAAGAGGAAGACGGCGGCCCCGATCAACAGGGCGAAGCCACCCAACGTGAGCCAGGCGTTGCGTCGCGCGCCGTGTGCCGGCATGTCCTCAAACATAGGGTCCCCGAAAACCGTTTCGGATTTGTGGCAACCGCCGCCTCCGTCGCCCTAGCCGCTGAAAAGCGCGATGAGCCTGTCCTCGATGTCCGCGAACCAGATGGCCAGATCGGGCGGCACGAGCGAGTTGAAGGTGGCCAATGCCCCGCTCAGCATGAGCACGCCGAGCAGGATGAACAGCGCCCCGCTGAGCAACTGGGTCGAGTGGAGATTCACCGTGATCCGGCGCGAGCCGGGGCTGGTGAATATCCACAGGGCCACGCCGGCGATGGCCAGGCCCAGCAGGCCGGCCTCCTGCCAGGGTAGGAGTGCCTGGCCTGAACCCAGCAGCAGGTAGTCGGCCACGGCGACGAGAATGCGCCAGATGGCCAGCGCCCAGATGACGCCGATGACCGCCGCGTGGGTGCGCCATTCCCAGCCCTTGCCGCGCAGCGCCCGCCAGAAGAGGCTTTGGCGGCTGGCCCGGCCAAACAACGTGGAGACGAGCAGTAGGGGCAGGCCGAGGCCGATGGCGTAGATGAAGAGCAGCATGCTGCCACGCAGGACCGAGCCGGTCGTCGCCGCCATGGTCAGCACCGTGCCCAGGACTGGACCGACGCAGCTCGACCAGCCGACGGCGAAGGTGAGGCCGAAGAGGTAGGAGCCGCCCAGCGTTGTGCTTCGCTGGACTTGCTGCTCCTCGCGCTGGAAGCCGGTGAAGCCGCGCCCGAGCAGGCTCATGACGCCGAAGACGAGCACGAGCGAGCCGCCGAGGAGGAGGATAAGCTCCTGGCTGTTGCGCAAGAGCCGGCCCACGGCGGAGGCACCCGCGCCGAGCAGGCTAAACATCGTGGCCAGCCCAAGCATAAAGGCGAAGGTGTTGAGGGCGATCTGGCGGCGCCCACTCTGGAAGGCGAAGGCGAAGTATGCCGGCAAGATCGGCAGCGTGCACGGCGACATGAAGCTCAACAGCCCGCCGCCGAACGCCAGGATCGTAAGGACGAAGAACGACTCCCGCTGCAAACCGAAGGCGAAGTCACTCTCCGGCGCCGCCGTCTGATTGACCGTGCCAATGATGAGGAAGACGACGACGACGGCCGCGATGGCCAGGACGATGATGCGGCCTGGGGTCAACGACCGCCAGGAAGTTACGGAACGCTGCATGCGTTGCTCCAGAACGACTCGGTGGAACCCTGTGAAGGCGCCCACATCGGGCGCTTAATGTCTGGATGCATTATGGCGCACACGCCTTACCCACAGGCGTCTCGCCGCCTACGCGTCGGCCTGATCTTCATCTTCTTCTAAGAGACGGCGCATAAGTTGCACGTCTTGATTCAGGTTGCGCTGGCGCGTGATCAGTGTCACGACGTAGGCGGTGCCGATCAGCCACATGACGATGTAGCCCAGGATGAGGTAGGGGGTGGTCGCGGCGGGCCCGGTGCCCTGCCAGAGAGCGGACAGCAAGATGGGAAAGGGGTTCACCGGCATCACCTCTCAGCGGGCCTGCAGCCGGGTCATGACCCGCATCTTCAGGCTATTCGCCTCTTCTTGTAGGGCGTGCAACCGGACGCGGTTGAGCAGCCACGCGGCGTACAGAACGGAGAACGTCAGGAAGGAGTAGACCATCGTCAGCACCATCGGCGACGTCAACTCCTGCTCGCCCTGCGCGTCCGCGCTGCTACCGATGAGCGCCGGGTGGATGTCGCGCAACAGCCGGATGCTGTAGAACGTGATGATCACCGTGACGAAGCCGGCGATGGCGTAGACGGCCGAGTAGCGGGCGCGGCGCTCGGAATCCTCGATGGCGCCCCGCAACATGAAGTAGGCGGCGTAGACGAGCCAGAGCACCGTGATGGATGTCAGGCGCGGGCTCCAGATCCACCAGGTATTCCAGGCCGGACGCCCCCAGATGGAGCCGCTGGCGATGGTGATCGTCGTGAATACCAGGCCGATCTCCACGGAGGCGAGGGCCATCGCGTCCCATTCGCGCCGCTTGCCGATCAGATAGATGACGCCGGACATGAGGGCGACGAAGAAGGCGACCGCCGAAGTCCAGGCGGAGCCGACGTGGAAGTAGAAGATGCGCTGCACCTGGCCCATGGTGCGCTCCATGGGAGCGTAAAAGAAGATGAGGGCCAGGGAACTCAAGATCATCAGCGCGGCCAGCCAGTTGAGGATCTGGATCGGACGGTGCAGGCGGCTAATGGACATACGAGCACTCCTTCGGGTCGGCGGGATGCCTGCCCACGTCCGCGCGCGGCGAGTGACGCCCGGAGCCGGCAGGGAGCGTTACGTAACTCTATTGTAACCGCAACTGGCGAGTTGGCATCCCGGAGCGATCGCGCCCGCAGGGCGCGTTCCGACAACACCCTAAGGGTGCGCGAGCACCCTTAGGGTGTTGCGCAGATGCCCGCCCTACTCCTCCACCACGAAGTGATATGTCAGGAAGCCGACGGTCAGCATGAGCACGTCGAAGGCGATCACCAGCGAGACGGGGAAGGAGACCTCGTTCCAGGGGGGTGGGGTGTCCAGCATGAAGGCGGCGGCGGCGGTGGCGGCGGCCAACACCGATGGCAGGCTCAGCGGCAGCAGCAACACCGGCAGCAGCACGTTGCCGCTCCGACTGTGCAGGGTCATCGAGGCTACCAGGATGCCGGCAGCCACGAAGCCCAGCGTGCCCAGGAAGAGCACCGCCAGCACCTGCGGCCGCCAGAAGGGCCGGTTGAAGAACACGATAAACACAGGCACCAGGATCGCCTCCACGATCAGGGTGAACACCGTCGCGCTGAGCACCTTGCCCAGATAGATGGCCGCCCGATCGACCGGCGCCACCAGGATGCCTTCGAGCGCGTGGTTCTCGCCCTCGCTGCCCATCGACCGGTTGAGGCCGAGCGTGCCGGCAAGCAAAATCGTGCTCCAGAGAAAGCCCATGGCCGCGTTGCGCCCCGCGGCCAGGTCGGCCGACAGGGCTGAGGCGCCCAGGGCGAAGTTGAAGACGACCGAGACCGTCAGCGAGAAGATCAGCATCACGCTCAACACCTGGCGCGTGTGCCGCTCCATCGTCAGGTCCTTCCAAAGGATCGCCCAGACGGCGGCAAAGAAGGGGGCGAGCGAGCTCATCGCGGACCCTCCCCGCGCCGGGCGCGACTGGTCAGCGTCGTGTAATGGGCGAGAAAGTCGGGCAGGCTCACCTGGGCCCGATCGACCTCGTCCAGGATCTTGCCCCGGTCCAGCACGGCGATGCGATCGCACAGCGACAGGCCACGCGCGAAGTCGTGGGTGATCATGAGAATCGTCCGGCCCCGTCCCTTTTCCTCCATGAGCAACTCGTCCAGGATGGCGCTGGCTTCCTGGTCCAGGCCAGTGTAAGGTTCGTCCAGGAGCAGCACCTCGGGTTCGTGTAGGGTGGCCCGGGCGATCGTCAGCCGCTGGAGCATGCCGCGCGAGAAGGTGCGCACCGGGTCGCGCTGGCGGGCGGCCAGGCCGACCGTGCGTAGGGCGGCCAGAACGCGCGCCTCCCGATCGGGCAGGCGGTAGAGCCGGGCATAAAAGGCCAGATTCTCAGCGGCGCTCAGATCGTTGTAGAGCAGCGAATGGTGGGAGACCAGGCCGATGTGGCGGCGCACCCGGCCGGCGAAATCCGGCAGCCGCCAGCCGCCGACCTCGACCAGACCCCCATCCGGGCGCATCAGCGTGGCTACGATGCGGATGAGTGTGCTCTTGCCTGCGCCGTTCGGGCCCACGAGGGCCACGAACTCCCCTTCGGCCACGTTCAGATTCACGCCCCGCAGGACGGGGTTGAGCCCGTAGGTTTTGGCAAGTGCTTCCAGTCTTATCATCACCGGGGATATCGGAGTGCAGAGTGCCGGTCAGGCGTCACGGAAGGCGGCGGCGACGATCTCCTGGGCCTCGGCCTGGAGGCGGGCCAGGTGCTCCGACCCCTGGAAGCTCTCGGCGTAGATCTTGTAGATCGCCTCGGTGCCGGAGGGCCGGGCGGCGAACCAGCCGCTGGCGGTGACCACCTTCAGGCCGCCGACGGGGGCCTTGTTGCCCGGGGCATGGGTCAGGACGGCCTCGATGGGCTCGCCCGCCATCGTCCGGGCGGCGATCGCGTCGGCGGAGAGGCTCTTCAGCGCCTTGCGCTGCTCCGCGGTGGCCGGCACGTCGCTACGCTCGTAGGCCGGCGCGCCGAAGCGCTCCGTCAGCGCCGCATAGTGCGCCCCCGGGTCGCGGCCGGTAACTGCCGTGATCTCCGCCGCCAGCAGGGCCAGGATGATGCCGTCTTTGTCGGTCGTCCAGACGGTGCCATCTCGGCGCAGGAATGAAGCCCCGGCGCTCTCCTCGCCACCGAAACCGTATGAGCCATCGACCAGGCCGTCGACAAACCACTTGAAGCCGACGGGCACCTCGCGCAAGGGCCGCCCCAGCGAGGCGGCCACCCGGTCGATCAGGCTGCTGGAGACCAGGGTCTTGCCCACCGCGGCGTCCGGCCGCCAGCCGGGGCGGTGCTGGAACAGGTACCAGATGGCCACCGCCAGGTAGTGGTTGGGATTGAGCAGCCCGACGCCGGGCACGACGATGCCGTGACGGTCGACGTCGGGGTCGTTGCCAAAGGCGATATCGAAGCGCCCTTGCAGGTCAATCAGGCCAGCCATGGCATAGGGGGACGAGCAGTCCATGCGGATCTTGCCGTCCTTGTCAACCCGCATGAAGCCGAAAGTCGGGTCGACGACCCGATTGACCACCTCCAGGTTCAGGCCATAGCGTTCGGCGATGGGCTCCCAGTACGCGATGGCCGCCCCGCCCATGGGGTCGACGCCGATCTTCAGGCCGGAAGCCGCCACGGCCTCCAGATCCAGGACGGCGCCGAGGTCGTCCACATAGGGGCCGAGGTAGTCGATCACCTGCGTTGTCGGCGCCGCCATGGCTCTGGCCAGGGGCAGCCGGCGCACGGCGCGCAGGCCGTTGAGCAGGATGGCGTTGGCCCGTTCCTGCACCCGGCCCGTGATCTCCG
>JBFGLK010000100.1:0-8712 GCA_041576195.1 Promineifilaceae bacterium (SeqCode) | reverse complement strand
TGAGCCTGGATCCGCCGCTCGTGCTGGTATGCTTTGCCAAGAAGATGTTCACGCATCGGGCCATCCGCGAGTACGGGGCGTTCGCAGTCAATCTGTTGGGAGCGCATCAGCTTGAGTGGGGGAAACTATTCGCCGGGATGAAGCCGGAGGTGCAGGATCGTTTTGCCGGCATCGACGTGCTTTCAGCGGCGACCGGCTGCCCACTCCTGCCCGACGTACTGGCGTGGCTGGACTGCCGCGTGTGGCAGGTCTATGACGGAGGCGATCACTCGATCTTTGTAGGCGAGGTCATGGCCGCGAGCACGAGTGCCGCCCCGGCCATGCCCCTGCTATACCACAATCGGCAATGGCAGGGTTGCGCCGCCCTGCCCGGCGCGACGGCCGCTGCCCCGGAAACGCCGTAGCCAGTCCAGCCACACGCCTCGCTAATCCAGCAGTCGAATGGGACGCGGGCGGTCCGCGTCCGGGAGCCACTCCAGCAACTCCGATTGCGCTTGCCCGTCGGCGTTGGCCTCCGGCACGAGGCGCAAGAAGGTCAGCTGGACATCGCGGCGCGCCAGCCTGTCGCGCTCACTGAACGTGGGCAGCCAGGCGCCGGTATTGACGTACCATGCCGGCGGCGCGCCGGTCCCGATGGGCGCGATCGCCCGCACCCGCGCGTGATGGTCATGGCCGAAGATGTAGAACGGCACGGCGGCGACGTGGCCCTGGCCATCGGGCTCTGTGAAGGCGGCGGCGATCGCCGAGGCGACATCGGCCAACGACGTGAGGTCCTGGACGTTGTCGAGGCGTTGGCCGAGGAGGGTGCGCCCCACAAAGGCGCCTCCGGCCACGGCCAGGCCAGCCAGCAGGCGGCCCCACTGCTCGCGCACGAAGGCGCGCATGGCGGCGACGAGGGCGAGCCATAGACCGCCATACAGCCCGACCGCGCCGGCGGTGTACTGTGACGTGCGGGAGGCGCCGGCTTCGGCCTGATCCTGGAAACGATCGCGAATGTCGATGAGCTGGGCCCAACGCTCAGGGCCGAGTGGAACCTGGTCCCGGCTGCCAGGCATGCCGGCATGCTTGCGCAGATCTGGCCCGCCTTTGATCGGATTCGCTCGCTTCTGGAGCAGATTTCCCAGACTGCGCCACATCATGCGCCGCTGGGCGACGAGCATACGCAGCGTGTCCAGGGGCTCCTCGTTAACGGCCCAGCGGAGGTATCGGGAGATGGGCTTGATATTGTCCGCGAAGGGGTGAACTTGCTCCACCTTGTTGAAAAAGTAGCGGACGAAGAACGAGCCAGACGGCAGTTCGATCAGATCCGGTCGGTCGTGGAGGATCGGGGCGAGGAAGTTGGAGAAGGCGTTGGCCGGGTCATACTGGTTGCCGTGCTCGGCGAAGAAGAGCCCTGGCTCGTAGTAGAACCAGGCTGGAAACTGGATGGTGTTGGCGACGATGTCATTGATCGCTGCCGGCAGCGTCTCACGCCAGGGGAGGCCGGCATCGACCAGCTCGCCTGCCCGGGCGAGCTCGCGCCACTCAAGGTACGCGGCGGCGATTAGGCGGCGCATCTCGTCCTGGACCGCGGGCCAATAGAGCTCGACGTCGTGATTGCCATTGATCAGGACCAGGCGGTTGCCCTCGTGCGCCAGAAACCACCCCAGTGCCTGGAAGAACATGGGGTGCCCACGAGCGACATGCGCCAGCTTCCAGACGATTTCACTCGACCGCGTGCCCAGCCCATACTCTCGCTCATTTGGGCGTAGCTCGGCGTGCGAAGCGACGCCGCTCACGGCGAGCAGCTCATCCCCTTCTGCCGGCAGGCGCGTGACCTGCAGGAAGTCGAAGATGTCGCCATTGATCACCAGCGACCATGGCCGGCGAAAGGCCTCGGCGGCGTTCTCCCGCCCCGACAGCTCGACGTGATAGACAAGAAAGCGGGCAAAGGCGTCGTCGTGGAAGAAGTCCTCGTTGCGCGAGAGCTGACCGGTGACGGGGTCCCGCCCTTCACTCAGGTGGAGGTCACTGACGAAGAGGTAGTTGCGGCTCATCGGGTCTCCTAGTCGCGCTACGCGAAAAACAGTCGGCTGGCCATACAAGTATAGCATGGCAGGCGACTGGCCGAAAACCGGCCCGCGGCTACAATCGGCGGGCAACTACCGGCCAGGGACGTGTCCGGCACCCAGCTGGGTCCGACCCCTATCGAGAGGGCATGACTGTGCACACAATCCTCGTCACCGGCGGCGCCGGGTTCATTGGCGCCAACTTCGTCCATTACATGCTGGCGCGCTATCCCGCCTACCGCCTTGTCGTGTTTGACAAGCTGACCTATGCCGGCAACCTGGAGAACCTGCGCGCCGTGGCCGACGACCCGCGCTATGCCTTCGTGCGGGGCGACATCTGCGACGCCCAGGCCGTTGACGAGGCCATCGAGGCCTATGGCGTCGACACGATCGTCAACTTCGCCGCCGAGACCCACGTCGACCGCTCCATCCTGGAGCCGGACGCCTTCATTAAGACTGACGTCTATGGCACCTATGTGCTTCTGGAGGCCACCCGTCGCCACGGGCTCGAGCGCTTTCACCAGATCTCGACCGACGAGGTCTACGGCCACGTCCCAGAAGGCGCCTCCAGCGTGGAGACGGATCCACTGACGCCGCGCAGTCCCTATGCGGCCAGCAAGGCCAGCGCCGATCTGATGACCCTTGCCTACCACGTGACCTACGGCCTGCCGGTGACCATTACGCGCGGGGCAAACAACATCGGCCCTTTTCAGTACCCGGAGAAGGTGGTGCCGCTTTTCGCGACCAACGCCATCGATCGTCAGCCATTGCCGGTCTATGGTGACGGCCGGCAGAAACGGGACTATCAGTACGTCGAAGACCACTGCGCCGCGGTCGATCTTGTGCTACACGAAGGGGAGATTGGCGAGGTGTACAACGTAGGGACCGGGCAGGAGATGGAGAACCTGCGGATGGCCGCCATCCTGCTGGAAGCACTCGGGCGTTCGCCAGATCTGCTCGTGCACGTGGCCGACCGGCCCGGGCACGATCGGCGCTACAGCCTGAACGTGGACAAGCTCAGGGCGCTCGGTTGGATGCCGTCGCACACGCCCGAAGAGGCGATCCGGCGCACGGCCCGCTGGTATGCCGAGAACGAGGTCTGGTGGCGGCCGATCAAGAGTGGCGCCTACCGCGCCTACTACGAGGCGCAGTATGGTGAGCGCTTGCGGTCCGCCGGCGCCGGCTAGACGTCGCGGGGATTGCCGGCCCGCTTTACCGGCAAGCACGCTTATGTTAAACTGAGCGCATGTGGCGTGTCCTGGTGCTCCACGGCCCCAACTTGAACTTGCTCGGCACCCGGGAGCCGGCGGTTTATGGCCGGCACGATCTGGCCGCGATCGACGCTGCGCTGGCCGATCTGGCGGCGGCGCGTGGGGCCGCGGTCACCTGCCGGCAGTCCAACCACGAAGGCGCGCTCATTGACGCCCTACACGAAGCCAGAGAGTGGGCCCACGGCGTGTTGCTGAACCTCGGCGCGTATACCCATACGAGCATCGCCTTGCGCGACGCGGTCGCCGGCGTGGGCCTGCCTGCCGTGGAGGTCCACCTGTCCAACGTGCATGCCCGCGAGGCATTTCGACACGTCTCGCTGCTCGCTCCAGTCTGTGTCGGACAGATCAGCGGCTTCGGTTGGCGCAGCTACCTGCTCGGGCTCCAGGCGCTGCTAGACCACCTTGGTAACCGGGCGCCCGAGCCCGGCACCGGCTGACCGCCCGCCGCGCCTATACCGCCACGCCATCAGGCGGCCGCGCGGCCGGCGGCGACCACGCGATCGCCAGCCTGTCACCAAAGCGTCGACGCGCCGACCGCGCGTGAGACACAGCATAGCAGCACATTCACACCCGCTCGCGGGAGGTTCGTATGGACGGAGAACTGATCCTGGACGCCGAACGCACCGGCGCCAACGAGGTCGTCGACCTTAAGAACCCTAGCCTCTACATCAACCGCGAGCTGAGTCAGATCGAGTTCAACCGGCGCGTGCTGGACGAGGCGACGAAGGCGTATCACCCGTTGCTTGAGCGGGTCAAGTTCCTGGCGATCTACAATGCCAATATGGACGAGTTCTTCATGGTCCGCGTGTCCGGCCTCAAGCAGCAGGTGCTGTCCGGTGTGGTGGAGACGCCGGCCGATGGGATGACACCTCGGGAGCAGCTCGCGGCCATCAACCGCCGTATGATCCGGTTAACGGACGAGATGATGGCTATCTGGCATGAGCAGCTGTACCCGGCCCTGGTCGATGCTGGCATTCACGTGCTCAACTACGAAGCGCTGAGCAAACGGCAAAAGCGCAAGCTCAGCGACTACTTCGAGCGCGAGATCTTCCCCGTCCTCACACCCCTCGCCTTCGATCCCTCCCGTCCCTTTCCCCACATCTCCAATCTTAGCCTCAACCTGGCGGCGCTGGTTCGGGACCCGGCGACGGGCGACTCTCACTTCGCCCGGGTCAAGGTGCCAGCCAGCATGCCCCGGCTGGTGCCGCTCACGCCGCTTGATCCGGACGAGCTGCTGCTCCCCGAGGAGCACAAGTTCGTGTGGGTCGAGCAGGTGATCGCCGCCAACCTGGATCGGCTCTTTCCCGGTATGGAGATCGTCGCGGCTCACCCGTTCCGTATCACCCGGAACAACGACATGGAGATCCAGGAAGAGGAGGCCGACGATCTGCTATTGACGGTCGAAGATAATCTGCGCCAGCGACACTTCGGCTTCGTCGTCCGCCTGGAGCTGGAGACCGACACGCCTGCCTATCTGCGGGACATCCTGACGGCCAATCTCGCGGTCAGCGCCGTGGACACGTATGCGATCGATGGCCCGCTCGGGCTAAGCGCCCTTTGGGAGCTCCACCGCCTGGAGCTACCAGAATTGAAGGACGCGCCGTTCCAGCCGGCTGTGCCGGCCGTGCTGCGGACGGGCGAGAACATATTCAGTGTTTTGCGGCGCCAGGACATCCTGATCCATCACCCGTACGACAGCTTCGTACCCGTGATCGACTTCGTGCGGGCAGCGGCGACCGATCCGGAAGTGCTGGCCATCAAGCAGACGCTCTACCGCGTCGGCCCCAATCCCCCTATCGTGGAAGCGCTCATCCAGGCGCGCCAGAATGGTAAGCAGGTCGCCGCGCTGGTCGAGCTAAAGGCCCGGTTTGACGAGGAAAGCAACATCGAGTGGGCCCGCGCGCTGGAGAACGCCGGCGTCCACGTTGTTTACGGCTTGATCGGTCTTAAGACACATTGCAAGGTCTGCCTCGTCGTGCGGCGCGAGCGGGACGGCATCCGGCGCTATCTGCACCTGGCCACCGGTAACTACAATGCGGTGACCGCCCGCGTCTACACCGATCTCGGCTTCATGACGAGCCAGGAAGCACTCGGGGCGGACGCCTCGGAGCTATTCAACTCCCTGACCGGCTATTCCAAGCAGACGGAGTACCGCGAGTTCCTGGTCGCCCCGGTCAACCTCCGCGAGCGGCTGGCAGCCTTGATAGAGGAGGAGATGGCCTACGGTGAGGAAGGGAAGCTGCTGTTCAAGGTCAACTCACTGGTCGACCAGAAGACGATCCGGCTTCTCTACGCCGCGTCGCAGAAGGGGGTCCGGATCGATCTGGTCGTCCGCGGGATTTGTAGCCTGCGCCCGGGCATACGCGGCATCAGCGACAATATCCGCGTGATGAGCGTGGTGGGGCGCTTCCTGGAGCACTCCCGCATCTACTACTTCCGCCATGGTGGCGACCCCCTTCTGTACGTCGGCAGCGCGGACCTTATGCCGCGCAACATCGACCGGCGGGTTGAGGTCCTCTTCCCGGTGCGCGACGCGCGCATGCGCCGATATCTGGTGGACCACGTCTTGAATCGCCACCTGCAGGACAGCGCGCAGGGTCGTTGGCTGCAGCCCGACGGGAGCTACGTGGCGGCCAGCGAGCTCGTCGACGACGACACGCCACTATTCAGCTCACAGATGCACTTGCTCAATCGTAATGAGGAAGGCGTCATCTGACGCCGGACTGCAGGGGTTGAGCGATCAGCCGGAGCCGAGCACAACCGCGAGGAAGAAGACGAGGAAGTCGTACTTCATGAGGCGACTGAGCGTGTTCAGGCCTTTTGGGCTCATGTCGCGCGCCACGCGCCAGAGCACGTAGACGAGCACCGGGTAGACGCCGAAACCAATGACGTAGGCGTACACGGGATCGTAGAGGCGCAACATGTAGGGCATGATCATGACGACGCCGGTCATGGTCGCCAGGATGTAGAAGATGTTGCGCGATACGCGTTTCCCCCATACCGTGGCCACGGTGCGGCATTGGAGCCGCAGATCCCCTTCATAGTCAGCCATTGACTTGAGCACTTCTCTGCCGGCAATGGCCACGAAGATGATGACCGCCAACCATAGCGTCGGCTGAGCGTTGCCGGCTGCCAGGCCGCCAAAGACGACGCTGGCCGCCGAGATGGCCGCCACGGTCACATTGCCCAGTAACACGGTGCTCTTCAGCCGCCAGGAGTAAACGTAGAGCAGAATGATGGAGAGGAGTGCCAGAACAAACGTGGGTGGATTGATCAGCCACGCGAGCAGAAGGGAGATACCGCTCAACACGAGCGAGAAGCGCCAGGCGGCGCCAAGCGACACCCTGCCGCTGGGCAACGGCCGGTCAGGACGGTTGACGCGGTCGATGTCAACGTCCAGGTAGTCGTTCCATGCGTTGGCCGCCGAGGTGACCAGCGCGGTGATAAGCGCCGCCAGGGCGATCACCCCCCACTGGCCAGTCTCGGCCACGAAGCCTCCCATGACGGTCGACAGCGCGCCGCTGAGGGTCGTCGTCGGCCGCCCCAGACTCACGAACCCCTTGATTGACCCCATATCCACCTCGCGCAATAATGTGTCCTCTTAACGTTATAACCCGGAAGTGACGCGAAAGATGCCCGATCCGCGGTCAACGCCGTCCGTGATTACCAGCAACCAAAACGCCAGGATCAAGGCCGTGCGCCGCCTCCTGGCGGATCGGCGCTTTCGGGAGCGGCAACGGACCTATGTTATAGAGGGGACGCGTTCGCTGCAAGAGACGCTCGTGGGCGACCTTCGACCTGAGTACGTGCTATACGCGCCAGCATGGGCGGAAGACCCCACGAACCGCGCCTTGCTGGAGCAGCTAGCGGTGCCGGCACTGGCCGTGGAGCCTGCGCTCCTGGCCTCCGTCTCCGATACGGTGACGTTCGCCGGCGTACTGGCGGTGGTGCCGATGCGCGACCGTGCGCTTCCGTCAGAACCCGGCCTCGTGCTGGTACTCGATGGCCTCGCCGACCCGGGCAATCTGGGCACAATCCTGCGCACGGCGGCGGCGGCGGGCGTCGACGGCGTGTTGCTGGCCCCGGGGTGCGTCGATCCCTACAACCCCAAGGTCGTGCGCGGCAGCATGGGGGCGCACCTGCGCCTGCCGATACGCCGACTGGATTGGTCTGACATCGCCCAAACGCTTGAACCGCTGCCCGTGTTCTTGGCCAGCACCGCCGGTACGACTCCGTATGATCAGGTGGACTGGCGGTCGCCTTGTGCGCTTATCGTGGGGAGCGAGGCGCGAGGCGAAGGCCCTGACGCCCGCCGCCTGGCGACCGCGACGGTCGTCATTCCCATGGCGGTCCGGTCGGAGTCGCTCAACGCGGCCATCAGCGCCGCCATCCTCCTCTTCGAAGCAGCCCGACAGCGCCGGTCGCGCCGACCGGCGAACGCCGGCCAGGTGTAGCTCCCAGTTCCGGCGAAAGGCGTCGAGACGCGGCCCTTGCCGGATTGTCAAGCGCTGGACCTGAGCGCGGGGCAAGCAGCGAATCCGTTGGACGTCCCGGAGAACAGGCGCTCAGGCTGGGCCGGCGAAGCCGAATCCCTGACCGTAGTCGGCCGAATGGACGCGGCCAGTCGCCTCCCGCTCATTGCCGGCAGGTGAGCTAGTGGCGGCGACGAGGGGTTACCTCGACCTGGAAGGCGTTGGCGGCGTCTTCCTTCTGGTAGACGTAGCCACGCTGGCACTCCGGGCAGCACACGGTCAGGTAGTAGGCGTCCTGATCGCTCCGCACGCCGAATGACTTCTCCAGAAGGACGCGACTGCGCTCGTCCCAGCGCAGCGTCAGCCAATCGTCTCCGTCCTGGCTGATGGCGTCCAGATGATCCAGGCCATGCGTCGCCCGGTAAGAGGCAAGGAAGTAGCTGCAGCGCCCGCAGGCGTAGAAGGCGGCGAGCACCCGGCTCACCGGAGAGGCGGCGTTCCGCCCGCGCGGGCGGCGCCGACTGCTTCCTTTTCGCCCGGCCGTCGATTCCGCCATGTGTCCTTATCCTTCGCTTCGGTTGAGGCCTGGCCCGCACCGGCCCGTGACGCGTTTGCGCCACGTTGGACGGGGAACCATGCCGTGCTAAAGTACCTGGCGGCCACATTCTATGGGCACAGGGGAATCTGTCAAATGGAGATTCGATCGATCACCGTATTCTGCGAGGCCGGTGAGTCGCCACCCCGATTCGCCCGATTCCTTGAAGGGGCCAAAACGGGTCTGCCCTTCCCGGTGCAGAGCATGCGCGTGGCCACCCCCCCGTTTCCCGAGTGGTGGGGTGCGCCCGTACCAGACGGCGACCGGCTGGAGTCGTTTGTCCACCGCTGGCGCACCGCCGGCTTCGACTACCTTGGCCTGGGACC
>JBFGLK010000099.1:0-8716 GCA_041576195.1 Promineifilaceae bacterium (SeqCode) | reverse complement strand
GCGGCGGGCGTCGACCGGGCAATGCCGCGGGCGCCGGCAGGACCACGGCGGCAATCGCCAGGCCGGCCTTCTGGAGCGCCTCCAGCGCGCCGGTCGCCAGCTCCCCTTCCATACCGAAGAAAAGGACGCGCGGGCCTGCCAGCACGCCTCACCCCCCCAACCGACAGGTGTGGCGCACGGTGTATTCCGGCCCAGACGGCCGCAGCCGGCTCTCGATCAGGTGAAAGGCCTCGACCGCCAGCGCCATGGACCCGATGGCCTCGCCGTAGGGCAGCGCGCTCACGGCCGGGCCGGCCGAGCGGACCCGGCCCAACGTCAGGTGCGGCCGAAAAGCCTTCGCGTCGTGGGGCCAATCGCCGGCCTTGAGGAGCTGCCCCAGGGCGGCCTGCAGGCGGGCTGCCCGCTGTTCCGGGTCGGTCAGTCCGACCCAGATGACGCGCGCGCGCCGCGGGTTAGGGAAGCAGCCCAGGCGGTCCAGCGCCATCGTGAACGGCTCGTGGCGCGCCGCCTCATCGTCCATGGCCGCATAGAGCGGCGGCAGCCGGTCGACCGCCACCTCCCCGAGGAAGTGCAGGGTCAGATGCATGCGCTCCGGGTCGACCCAGCGCACCGCGCGTGGGGGCAGTGACGGGGCCAGGCGGGCGGCCGTCTCGGCGAGCCGGGCTGTCAAGGCGGGCGGCAGGTGGATGGCGATGAAGGCGCGGAGGGTGGACACCGGGCGGGCTCTCAGCGGGCGCTCAGGCCTGGACAACGGTGCCGCGCGTGTCGACGGGCAGCACCCAGTGGCGTGCCCGGAGCCCCGCGGCCTGGAACGCGTCCAGGGCCAGGCGCGCCAGCCGGGCATGATGATTGCTGGCCAGGATGACCATGCTGGGGCCGGCACCACTGAGAGCGGTGGCCGCGCCCGCCCGCTGGACCGCGTCGAACGCCTGGCGCATGCCGGGCACCAGGGGGATGCGATAGGGCTGGTGCAGGCGATCCTGCATAGCCAGACGCAGGGTGGTGACGTCGCCGACCTGGAGGGCGCGCAACAGGAGCGCGAGCCGGCTGGCGTTGAAGACGGCGTCCGCCTGGCTGACCTGAGCCGGCAGCGCCGCGCGAGCCTGAGCGGTCGCCAGCGCGAATTCGGGCAGGACGATGAGGATCGGCAGCGTGGGAATCTCGATCCGCTCCACGACCAGGCGCTCACCGTCCTGGATGATCAGCGTCAACCCGCCCAGCATGGCCGGCGTGATATTGTCGGGGTGCCCCTCCAGGCGCGTGGCCAACTGGAGCAGCTCCTGTTGCGTCGGCGGGGTCGGCAAGAATGCGCTGGCGCCCATGAGGCCGGCGATCACCGCGGCGGCGCTGCTCCCGAGGCCACTGCTGACCGGGATGCGATTCGCCAGATGGATGTGAAAGCCGGGCAGCGGGACGCCAGCGTAGTCGAAGAGAAGGGCCGCGGCGCGCGCTGTCAGATTGTCACTGCCCAGCGGAATCTGGCCGGCGCCCTCCCCTTGCACCGTGATCTTCAGGCCGTGCGCCCGTTGGCTGAACGTGACCTGATTATGCAGCCCAAGCGCCAGCCCCAGGCAGTCAAAGCCGGGGCCCAGATTGGCGCAGGTGGCGGGCACCGTCACCACAATCCGTTTCATCGCCGCTTGATATCCCTCGAATGCCGGCAGACGCGCCACTGGCATTCGCGCGCGCCGCAACTTCACTCATAATTGTACCATTATGGACGCCGATTTTCGTAACGAACTGGCCGGTCTGCCCGCGCCGGCGGCCCGGCGCCTGGCCGTGCATGTGACGCCGGGGGCCGAGCGCGCCCTGCGCGGCGGCCATCCGTGGCTCTTCGACGGCGGCATTCGCCGCCTCAGCCGGGAGGGGCAGCCGGGGGATCTGGCGGTGATCTTCGACGATCGCCGGCGCTTCCTGGCTATCGGGCTGTACGATCCGACCGCGCCGATCCGCGTGCGCGTCTTGCACGCGGGCGAGCCCGCCCCGATCGACGCGGCGTGGTTCCGAGCCCGGATCGCCGCGTCCATCACTCGCCGCGCCGCGCTGGACACGAGCGAGACGGACGGCTACCGGCTGGTGCACGGGGAAAACGATGGGCTGCCGGGCCTGGTGGTGGACCGCTATGCCGGCACGCTCGTGTTGGCGCCGGACACGCCAGCCTGGCTGCCGCACCTGCGTCAAGTGGTGCCGGCACTGCTCGCGCACTTCCCCGATGCCCGCCTGGTGCTGCGCCTGCGGCGCCGCCTGGCGGGACGGCCGGCGTGGCTGCACGGCCTTCGGGACGGCCAGCTCCTCCACGGCGCTCCGCTGAGCGGGCCGGTAGCCTTTCGCGAGAGTGGCCTGACCTTCCTGGCGGACGTCGCGCGCGGCCAGAAGACCGGCTTTTTCCTCGACCAGCGCGACAACCGGGCCCGTGTTGGGGAGCTGGCGACCGATCGCGCGGTGCTCAACGTCTTTGCCTACAGCGGCGCCTTCTCGGTCTATGCCGCCCGCGGCGGCGCCCCGGAGATCCTCAGCGTGGACCAGAACGAAGCCGCCCTGGCCGATGCGGCGCGCCACTTTGCCCTGAACGCGACGGCGGTCGCCGGGGCCCGGCACGAGACGTGGCGCGCCGACGCCTTCGCCGCGCTCGACGAGCTGGGCCGCGCCGGGCGTCGCTTCGGGCTGGTCGTGCTCGATCCCCCCTCTTTCGCCCGGCGGGAGCGGGACGTGCCGGGCGCTCTGGCCGCGTACCGGCGGCTGGCCGCGCTTGGCGCCACCTGCCTGACGCCCGGCGGGATCCTGGTGAGCGCCTCGTGCTCCAGTCGGGTGTCGGCCGACGCCTTCTTCGCGGCCGTGGGCGAGGGCGTGCGGGCCACCGGCCGTGCCCTGGTGGAGCTGGAGCGGGCCGGCCACCCGCTCGACCATCCGGTGGGTTTTCCAGAGGGCGCGTATTTGAAGTGTCTATTCGCCCGCACACCCTAAGGGTGCGCAGGGCGCACCCTTAGGGTGTGCGGGCAGCGATCGCCACCAGCCGGCAGGTCTGCGCCACCGCAAACGTCGCCAGCACCCCAAGCGCCAGCGGCAGCAGCGCGGCGACCACCGTCCAGCGGCGACTGCCGGTCTCGCGGTAGATCGTGAGCAACGTCGTGCTACACGGGTTGTGCATCAGGCTGAACAGCATGAGGTTGACCGCCGTCAGCAGCGTCCAGCCGCCAGCGTCGAGCAGCCGGGCCAGGCTCGCGCCCTCCAGCTCGAACATCACGCCGCTGCCGGCACCGACGTCCGCCACCCCGGTCATCAGCACGGTGAGCATGAGCACCGTGGGGATGACGATCTCGTTGGCCGGGATGGCCACGACGTAGGCGAGCAGGATGACGCCGTTCAGACCGAGGAGCAGGCCCACCGGGTCGAGGACGCGGACGAGGTGCCCGGCCAGGGGTACCTCGCCGAGCGACACGTTGGCCACCAGCCAGATGGCGGCGCCTGCCGGCAGGGCGAAGACCACAGCCCGCCACAACACATACGCCGTGCGATCGACCAGCGAGGTCACGATGGTCCGCCAGATGCGGGGCGGCCGATAGGGCGGCAGCTCCAGGCTGAACGTCGACACCTCCCCGCGCAGTAACGTGCGGGAGAGGCCCCAGGAGACGGCGAACGTCATCAGGACGCCGAGCACGGCCACACCGACGACGGCCAGCGCGGACAGGAATCCGGCCAGGAAGGCGGGCGCCACGCTGCCGATGAACAGCCCGGCGATCAGGATCTGGGTTGGCCAGCGGCCGTTGCAGAGGGCGAAGTTGTTGGTCAGGATCGCGATGAGCCGCTCGCGCGGGCTGTCGATGACGCGCGTAGCCACCACGCCCGCGGCGTTGCAGCCGAAGCCCATCATCATGCTCAGCGCCTGCTTGCCGTGCGCCCCGGCGCGGTGAAAGGCGCGGTCCAGATTAAAGGCCACGCGGGGTAGGTAGCCGAAGTCCTCCAAAAGGGTGAATAGGGGGAAGAAGATGGCCATCGGTGGGAGCATGACCGAGACAACCCACGCCGTGGCCAGGTACATGCCGTCGACGAGCAGGCCGCTCAGCCAGGGGGAGAGGCCGATGGCCGCGGACAGGTGCTTGAGGAATGGGTGACCCTGCTCGATGAGGAGCCACGAGAGCCAGGCGGATGGCACGTTGGCCCCGCTGATGGTGATCCAGAAGACGAGGGTGAAGAGCAGGAGCATCAGGGCGAAGCCCCAGCGCCGGCTGGTGACCAGGCGATCGATCGCCCGATCCAGGTCGAAGCGCGGCGGCCCTTGCGGCCGGGTGACGGCGCGATCGGCCAGGCGGGCTGCCTCGGCGTAGATGGCCTCCATGAGCTGGTCGTGGAAGCCGTGCCCGATCTCCCAGCGCCACTGCTGAGCCCGTGCCAGGAGACGTTCGGCGTCGGACGCCGGTGCGCGCGTCATGGCGCCACCTCCAGGGCCAACGGGACGGCCACGGGCGCTGCCGGCACGGGCAGCTCGCCGCGGCGCACCGCCTCGACGATGCGCTCATCGCCGTCGAGCAGGCGCAGGGCGACCCAGCGAGCGTTCGGCAAGTCGGGGAAGAGCGCCTCCAGCCCGGCCACCAGATCGGCCACCGCCCGGCGCACACGGGGCGGCTCGCGCCAGATGTGACGCGTGTGACGACCGGTGGCGCCTGTCGCCACCTCGTCGATGGCTTCGAGGAGCGCAGGCAACCCCTCGCCGCCGCGCGCGGCGGTGGGCACGACGCGGACGCCCAGGTCGCGAGCCAGCCGCCGGTGGTCGACCGCCAGGCCGTGGCGCCGCGCTTCGTCCATCAGGTTGAGGCAGACGACGGCCCGGTCCGTAATGGCCAGCACCTGTAACACCAGGTTGAGGTTGCGCTCGAGTCGTGTGGCGTCCACCACGATGACGGTGACGTCCGGACGCCCGAACAGGATGAAGTCCCGGGCCACTTCCTCGTCGACGCTGGTCGACAGGAGCGAATAAGTGCCCGGCAGGTCGACCAGCTTGTAGCGGCGCCCGGCGTAGCGAAAGGCGCCCTCGGCGCGGGCGACCGTCTTGCCGGGCCAGTTGCCCGTGTGCTGGCGCAGGCCAGTGAGGGCGTTGAAGACGGTGCTCTTGCCCGTGTTGGGGTTGCCGGCCAGGGCGACGACGTAGTCGACGTCGGCCAGATCGACGCCGAGCCGGGCGAGCTGCGCCCGGTCGTGGGTAGGGCAGGCGGCACAGGCGGCGGGGTCAGGCCGGTGATTCATGGGCGGCGCTCCTCGCCGGCGGGCGGGTTCGAGGGACGACTCACGGGCGGGCGCTCCGTGTTGCCGGCACAGGCCCCCTCGCGCCGCACGCGCACTCGCCCCGCCTGCTCGCGGCGCAGAGCAAGGAGCGTGTCCCGGATACGGTAGGCCGTGGGGTCACCGGATGGGCTACGCAACTCGGCGGTGACGCGCGTGCCGGGCAGCAAACCCAGGTCGAGGAAGCGGCGCCGCTCGCTCCCCCGGCAGGCCTCTGTCAGGCCGAGCACTTCGGCCGACTCGCCGGGCGCCAGGTCGCTCAGGTAGTCGCCGGCCTCAGGCGGCACATCCTCGGGACCGGACGGCGGGGCGACAGAAACATTGGCCACCTCGGCCGGTGTGAGGCGACACTCGGCGCCGTCGAAGCGGACGGCGGTCTCATGCGGCGTGCGCTCGGCCACGAGGAGCCGCTGGCCCGGGAAGAGGCCGAGCGCCGTCAGCCGGGCATAGACCGCTTCTGGCTCGTCCTCCAGATGGACGATGCGGGCGGTCGAGCCTGCCGGCAGGCGGGCGAGTGGCACGCCGCCGTGGCCGCCCAGTTCTCCGGTTGGAGTGGGGATGGGGTCGCCGTGCGGATCGTGGGAGGGATTGCCCAGGGCCAGCGCCAGCGCGTCCACTTCCTCCGGTGAGAGACGGTGTTCGGCCGCGTCCGCGTGCTCGTGCCACTCACGGTTATCATAGCCGGTGCGATCCGCCAGGTGCCGCTCCCAGAGACGGTGGGCACGCAGCACACGCACCGCCTCGCGCCGCCCGGCCTCCGTCAGGCGGGCGCCACCCGGCGCGGCGACCAGGAGCCCGTGGCCGCCCAGCTCGGCCAGCAACGCGCCGGCCTGCGCTTCCGTCAGCCCCAGCGCCGTCCCCAGGCTATCCGGCGTGGCCTGGCGGCCGTGGCGCTCGCAGCGGTGAATGTGTTTGAGGGCATCCTCGCGCCGGGCACGCGCGTGTGTCGCCGCGCGGCGGGCGAGCAGGCCGCGCCGCGGCCAGACGAGGATCAGGAAGCCGGCGATGACCAAGGCCAGGAGCGTGATGAAGAGCCAGGAGTCCGTCATCGATTTAGAAGCACCTAAAATGAGAGTTAGCCGTATTATGGGCCCGGTCCCGGCCGCGGACCAAGTGACGAATGTCATCGATTCGTCATCGGGCGCGGCGCAGCGGGGGGCGCCCGGCGTGCCGGGGCGCGTGCTATAATGCTCGCCATGAAGCATCCCTGGGCGAACATCGTCCTGCTGGTCCTGCTGCCGCTTCAGTTGCTCACGGGCTATCTCGGGTTTGTGAATGGGCTGCCGCGCCGGGCGTGGATCTTGTGGCTGCACGGGGCCGGCGCCTACGCCCTGCTCCTGCTGCTCGCCTTTAAGGGGCAGATCATCTGGGCCGCCTGGCGCCGGGGGACGGGCTGGCGCAGTCAGCGAACCGCCTTCGTCGCCCAGCTACTTCTGTTGCTGGTCGTCCTGGCCCTGGGGCTGGTCTGGACCGTGCGCGGGCCGCTCTACGTCTTCGGCTTCAGCCTGTTGACCCTGCACATCCTGCTCGCCGTTCCCTTGCTCGCTCTGCTTGCCTGGCATGCGTGGCGCATGCGCTTCGTGCTGGGCCATCCGGCCACTCGTGGGCGCCGCGCCTTTCTGCGGGGTGCCGGCATCGCCCTCGGCGGGCTGGCGCTCTACCCGCTGACGGCCGGCCTGCGCCGCCTGCGCCGCTTCACGGGATCGTACGAAACAGGGAGCTTCACCGGCCGGTTCCCGCAGGTGAGCTGGATCGCCGACCACCCGCCGCCGGTCGATGTCTCGACGTGGCGGCTGGCCGTGACCGGGGCGGTCGAGCGGCCGGTCACCTTCGACTACGAGGCGTTGCTGGCGGCGGCCGCGGTGGAAGTGACGGCCACGCTCGACTGCACCGGGGGATGGTACAGCACGCAGGTGTGGCGGGGCGTGGCGCTGCGCGAGCTGCTGGCGGCGGCCGGGCCGCTGCCGGCGGCGGCCAGCATCACCGTACGGGCCGTCTCCGGCTACTTCCGCCGCTTCTCGCTGGCCGAGGCGGAAGCGCTCGTGCTGGCGCTGGCCGTCGCCGGCGAGCCGCTCAGCCACGGGCACGGCTTCCCGGCCCGCCTGGTGGCGCCCCGCCGCCGCGGCTTCAACTGGGTGAAGTGGGTGAGCGAGATCGAGGTCAACCGGACCCCCGCCGCCCTCCAGCCCCCCCTCCCTCTCAGCTAGAGGATAGTGCAAGAGCTAGAGACCGCCCCTCTAGCTCTTGCTCTCGCTCTAGCTCCCGTACCCGAGCACCTCGACGACCGAGCGCACGGCTTCCGCCGAGTGGTCGAGCATGGCTTTCTCCTCGTCGTTGAGGTCCATCTCGATGATGCGCTCCACGCCGCGGCGGCCGAGGACGACCGGGACGCCGAGGAACAGGTCGTGGTAGCCGTACTCGCCCTGGGTGTAGACGGCGGACGGGATGACGCGCTTCTTGTCCTTGAGGATCGACTCGACCATGATGGCCGTGCCGGCAGCCGGGGCGTAGTAGCCGCTATAGCCGAGCAGGCCAACGATCTCGCCGCCCCCCTTGCGCGTGCGCTCGATGATCGCCTGGAGCGTCTCCTCGTCCATCAGCTCGCGCACGGGAATGCCGGCCACCGAGGTGTGCCGCGGCAGGGGCACCATCGTGTCGCCGTGGCCACCGAGGACGATGCCGTGGACGTCCTCCACGCTCACCCCCAGCTCCATGGCGATGAACGTCTTGTAGCGGGCGGTGTCCAGCGCCCCGGCCTGGCCGATGATGCGCTCGCGCGGGAAGCCAGTGACGTGCATGACGACGTGGCACATGGCATCCAGCGGATTGGTGACGATGATGACGATGCTCTCCGGCGCCAGCCGTTTGATATTCTCCGACACCTCGCTCATGACGTCCTGGTTGATCTTGACCAGTTCGTCGCGGCTGGGGAACTTGCCGGTGACGGGGTCTTTCTTGCGGGGCACCCCGGCGGTGACCACGACGATGTCAGCGCCTTCGATGACGCCTACGTCGCTGCTGCCGGTGATGCGGGTGTCGAAGCCGATGGCCGGGCCGGCCTCGTAGAGATCGAGAGCCTTGCCGGCACCGACCTGGCCAAAGATGTCGAACATGACGATGTCGCCAAGCTCCTTCTCGGCCAGCCAGTGCCCGGTGGTCGCGCCGACATTGCCGGCACCATACAGTGCGATCTTGGTACGCATGGGTGATTGTCCTCCGTGTGGGAGCCAGCGCGAGAGCGAGAGCTAGCGGTGCGCACTCTCCAGCTCCAGCTCTATCTCTAGCTCTATCTCTAGCTCCTAAACCGCCGGTCGAGCTCCTCCATCATCTGGGCCGCCTCGACGAGCTTATCGAGCGGGTTCTGCTCCCCGGCGAAGTAGCGATAGTCTGCCGGCATCAGGTCCAGCGTGGCCACCAGGTCGTCGAACTTGCGCTTGAG
>JBFGLK010000098.1:0-8793 GCA_041576195.1 Promineifilaceae bacterium (SeqCode) | reverse complement strand
GACCCCGGCCGCCGGCGAGACCCTATCCCTGCTCTTCGCTAGACACCTTCAAACACGTTAATCGAGTCGCCCCGAGCGAGCGTAACGATCGCCTTCTTCCACCCGCTCTTGCGCACGGCCATGCGGCGCAAGCGCCGGGCACGCTTCGCCGGCATGTTGGCCACGCGCACCTTCTCCACCGTCACGCCCGGATAGGCCAGCTCGATCGCCTGCGCGATCTGGATCTTGTTGGCGTCCGGATGGACGACGAACGTGTACTGGTTGTTCAGATCCTGCAGTAGGGCGCTCTTCTCGGTGATCAGTGGCCGTCGGATAATCTCTCGCCAGTGCATCGTCTACTCCTCTTCGTCCACGGCCCAGGCGTCGTCGAGGCCCAGGTAGCTGCTGATGTTCTCCAGCGAAGCCAACGACATGACGATCTTGCGGTAGCCGAGTAGATCGCGGATGTTCAGGTAGCCGTCGTGCAGCATTTTGACGTCCACCAGGTTACGGGCGGAGAGCTCGACATTGCGGTCGCCCTCGGGGGGCAGAAGCAGAAGGACGCTCTCCCTGCCGGCAAGCTGGGCCAGCGAGGCGGCCATGTCGCGCGTCTTGGGCGCCGTCATCGTCAGGTCGTCGACGACGACGATGTCGCCGCCCTGCGCCTTGACGGTCAGGGCGGAGCGCAGCGCCGCCCGGCGCATCTTCCGGGGCATGCTCTTGGCGTAGCTGCGCGGTCTCGGCCCGTGGGCGACGCCGCCGCCGACGAAGATGGGCGCCCGGCGGCTGCCGTGGCGGGCGCGGCCGGTCCCTTTCTGCCGATACCACTTGGCCGTCGTGCGGCGGATCTCGCTGCGGCTCTTGGCCTTGTGCGTGCCGGCGCGGGCGCCGGCCATCTGCCTCACCAGGGCCTGGTGCATTAAGCCACGGTTGATCCGGGCGGCGAAGACGTCGGGAGGCAGCTCCACGCGGCCAACTTCCTCGCCGGCCATGTTCAAAACGGGTAGTTCCATGACTGTGCCTCCGTTAACTCTTCGCCGCGTCACGAATGACGACAAGGCCGCCCTTCGTGCCGGGCACGGCCCCGCGGACCGCCAGCAGGTTGCGCTCGGGATCGACCCGCACCACTTCCAGGTTCTGGGCCGTCAACCGCTCGTCGCCCATGTGCCCCGCCATGCGGGTGCCCTTAAAAACCTTGCCGACGTGTGACGTACCGCCGATCGAACCGGGCGCGCGGTGGCGATCCGACTGGCCATGCGTCTTGGGCCCGCCGCGAAATCCGTGGCGCTTCACGCCACCCTGAAAGCCGCGGCCCTTGGTCCGGCCGACGACGTCCACACGATCGCCGGGTACGAACTGCTCCACCGTCAACACCTGGCCCCGCTCATAGTCGCCGGCGGCCCGGGTACGGAACTCGCGCAGGTAACGCACGGTGGGAATGTCCACATCTTGTTTGCGGCGGCGGCGCTTCTGGCCCGGCTTGAGCCGACCCAGGTGGCCCAGCTGGCCCCGCGTCAGGCGCTGTGGCTTTGTTTCCGCGAAGCCGACCTGGACGGCGTCGTAGCCGTCGCTGGCCGTCGTCTTCACCTGGGTAACGAAACAGGGGCCCGCTTGAATGATGGTCACGGGAATCGCGTCCCCGCTCTCTTCAATGATCTGGGTCATGCCCAGCTTGTAGCCCAGTAGTCCTTTCATCTGTGCCTCCATGGACTGTCAGCCTACCAGGCGAAGGCTGCATCATCCATCGTTGTCGCCGGGTGGCCGGAGCCGGGCCGACGGCCGGTCGCTCCGGTGGGGCGGCGCGCGCCGCTAAATGGAAATCTCGATGTCCACGCCTGCCGGCAAGTTCAGGCGCATGAGTGTGTCAATCGTCTTCGAGTCCGGGTTGATCACGTCGATCAACCGCTTGTGCGTCCGAATCTCGAAGTGCTCGTGCGAGTCCTTGTCGATAAACGTGCTGCGGCGCACCGTGAACCGCTCGATGCGCGTCGGCAGGGGCACCGGCCCCAACACGCGGGCGCCGGTGCGCTCCGCCGTGCCCACGATCCGCTTGGCGGACTGGTCAAGCACGCGGTGGTCATATGCCTTCAGGCGAATGCGAATTCGTTGCGCCATAATCGGTCCTCGCGTTCAGGGCGCTGCCTTGAGGACAGCGCCCTGACGACTATCTAATCCAGGATCTTGGTGATGACACCGGCGCCGACGGTGAGGCCGCCTTCGCGGATGGCGAAGCGGGAGCCTTCTTCGAGGGCGACGGGGGTGATGAGCTCGACGATGAGGTTGACGTTATCGCCGGGCATGACCATTTCCACGCCCTCCGGCAGGGTGATTTCGCCGGTGACATCCATGGTGCGGATGTAGAACTGGGGGCGATAGCCGGGGAAGAAGGCCTTGTGGCGGCCACCCTCGTCCTTGCGCAGGACGTAGACCTCACTCATGAAGCGCTTGTGGGGGGTGATGGACTTGGGCTTGGCCAGGACCTGGCCGCGCTCGACCTCGTCGCGGCCGACGCCACGGAGGAGGAGGCCGGCGTTGTCGCCGGCTTCGACCTTGTCCAGGATCTTGTGGAACATCTCCATGGAGGTGACGGTGACCTTGCGGATGTCGTCGCGCAGGCCGACGATCTCGACATCGTCGCCGGGGTTGAGGGTGCCGCGCTCGACGCGCCCGGTGACGACGGTGCCGCGCCCCTTGATGGAGAAGACGTCCTCGACGGGCATGAGGAAGGGCTTGTCCTTTTCGCGGACGGGGGTGGGGATGTACTCGTCGACGACGCGGATGAGCTCCCAGATGGGGGCGTAGATGGGGTCGTCGGGGTCGGTGGCGCTGGACTCGAGGGCCAGGAGGGCGCTGCCGCGGACGATGGGGGTCTCATCGCCGGGGAAGTTGTAGCTGTCGAGAAGCTCGCGCAGCTCCAGCTCGACGAGCTCCAACAGCTCCTCGTCGTCGAGCATGTCGCACTTGTTGAGGAAGACGACCATGGCCGGCACCTCCACCTGGCGGGCCAGGAGGACGTGCTCGCGGGTCTGGGGCATGGCCCCGTCGGGGGCGGAGACGACGAGAATGGCGCCGTCCATCTGGGCCGCGCCGGTGATCATGTTCTTGATGTAGTCCCGGTGGCCGGGGCAGTCGACGTGGGCGTAATGGCGGTTCTCCGACTCGTACTCGACATGGGAGATGGCGATGGTGATGCCGCGCTCCTTCTCCTCGGGGGCGTTGTCGATCTGGTCGAAGGCGCGGAAGTCCGCCCAGCCCTTGAAGCCCAAAACCTTGGTGATGGCCGCCGTCAGCGTCGTCTTGCCATGGTCGACATGACCGATGGTGCCGATGTTCACATGCGTCTTTTCGCGTACAAACTTTTCCTTGCCCATTTCTTTCCTCTTGCGTCAGGGATCGACTGCAAACGACTGGCGGGGATGGCCTAACTGCTTAGCGGCCGCCGCGCAGCACCTCGTCTCGAATCCGGTCGTCGACCGGCGCGTAATGGGAGAACTCCATCGTAAACGTGCCCCGCCCCTGGCTCATCGAGCGCAGATCGGTAGCATAGCCGAACATCTCGGCCAACGGCACGTGGGCCCGGATCGATTGGATGCCCGGCGAATCCATGTCCATGCCCTCGATCAGGCCACGGCGGGCGGACAGGTTGCCCACGATGTCTCCGACGTACTCTTCGGGCGCCACCACCTCGATCTCCATGATCGGCTCCATCAGGACCGGCTGACCGCGCTGGGCGCCGTCCTTGAGGGCCATGGAGCCCGCGATCTTGTAGGCGATCTCCGACGAGTCGACCTCGTGGTAAGAGCCGTCGGTAAGCGTCACCTTGATGTCGACCATCGGGTAGCCGGCCAGGACGCCGGACTCCATCGATTCGGCGATGCCGTTCTCGATGGCTCGAAAGAACTCGCGCGGGATGGTGCCGCCGACAACGGCGCTCTCAAATGCGAAGCCACTGCCGGCAGGCAACGGCTCCAGGTCGATGACCACGTGTCCGTACTGGCCGCGGCCGCCCGTCTGGCGGACGAAGCGACCCTCGGCGCCGCGAACGGGCCGGGTGATCGTCTCTCGATAGGCCACGCGGGGCTTGCCCACGTTGGCCGACACCTTGAATTCGCGCCGCATCCGATCCACCAGGACGTCCAGGTGCAGCTCGCCCATGCCGTAGAGCACGGTCTGCCCTGTCTGATCGTCGACCTTGATCTTGAACGTCGGATCTTCCTCGGCCAACGACTGCAGTGCCCCGGCCAGCTTGTCCTGGTCCAGGTTGGTCTTGGGCTCAATCGCCAGCGAGATGACGGGCTCCGGGAACTTGATGGCCTCCAGGATGATCGGGGCGCTGTTCGTGCAGAGGGTGTCGCCGGTGAAGGTCGTCTTGAGCCCAAGTGTGGCGGCGATGTCGCCGGCCTGCACTTCCTTGATGTCTTCCCGGTGGTCGGCGTGCATACGCAGCAGGCGGCCAATACGCTCCTTGCGTTCCTTCGTCGCGTTCTGCACAGCGTCGCCGGCCGAGATCTTGCCGCTGTAGACGCGGAAGTAGGCCAGCCGGCCCACGTAGGGATCGGTCACGATCTTGAAGACCAGAGCCGAAAGCGGCGCCGAATCGTCCGCTGGGCGCTCCACGGCCTCGCCGGTCTTTGGGTTCACGCCCTTGATCGGCGGCACGTCGAGCGGGGAAGGAAGGTAGTCGACGACGGCGTCGAGCACCTGCTGGATGCCCTTGTTGCGCAGCGCCGTGCCGCACAGCACGGGCGTCAACAGATTGGCGATGGTGGCGGCGCGCAGAGCGGCCTTCAAATCGGCGGCGCTCAGCCCCTCACCCTCAAGATAGCGGGTCATCAGGTCGTCGTCGGTCTCCACGATGCGCTCGAGCAGCTCTTCCCGAGCGGCCTCGACCTGTTCCACCATGTCGGCCGGGATGTCGATCAGCACCGGCCGGGCGCCGAGATCGTCGTCCAGCCACTCATAGGCTTCCAGCGTGATCAGGTTAATGATCCCGCGGAAGCTGCTCTCGCTGCCCATGGGCATCTGGACCGGCACCGGGTTGCCGTTGAGTCGGTCGCGAATCATATTGACCGCCCGGTAGAAGTCGGCCCCGGTGCGATCCATCTTGTTAATGAAGCAGATGCGCGGGACGCCGTAGCCGTCCGCTTGCCGCCAGACCGTCTCCGACTGCGGCTGTACACCGGCCACCGCGTCGAATACGACGACGCCACCGTCGAGGACGCGCAGGCTGCGCTGCACCTCGGCGGTGAAGTCGATGTGACCGGGCGTGTCGATGATGTTCACCTGGTGATCGCGCCAGAAGGTGGTCGTGGCCGCGGAGGTGATGGTGATCCCACGCTCCTGCTCCTGGACCATATGGTCCATAGTGGCCGTGCCATCGTGCACTTCACCCATGCGGTGAATGACGCCGGTGTAATAGAGGATTCGCTCGGTCGTGGTCGTCTTACCGGCATCAATATGGGCGATGATGCCGATATTTCGGACCCGCTCCATCGGGTAGCGCATTTCTCAGTCTCTAGAATCGATAATGGGCGAACGCGCGGTTGGCCTCGGCCATCCGGTGCGTGTCATCGCGCCGCTTGACGGCCGCGCCTTGACGATTGGCCGCGTCCATCAATTCGGCGGCCAGCTTTTGGGCCATCGAACGGCCCCCGCGGTTGCGCGCCGCAGTGATGAGCCAGCGCATGGCCAGCGTCACCCGGCGCTCAGTGCCGACCTCGATCGGCACCTGGTAGGTGGAGCCGCCGACCCGACGCGGCCGCACCTCAATGTGCGGCATGACGTTGCTCATCGCCTCGTCAAATACCTCATTTCCCGGGCGGTTCATCCGCTCCTCGATGAGGTCCATGGCATCGTACATGATGCCGCGGGCCGTGCTCTTCTTGCCCCGCTTCATGAGGCGGTTGATGAACATGGACACGTGCACGCTGCCGTAACGCAGGTCCGGATCCACCTCACGTCGTTCGGGCCGATATCGTCTCGCCATGCTATCTTCTCCGTTCTCGCTCACACGCCCGTGTGGCGACCCACTGCCAGGCCGTATGCTCCGCGCTTCCTTATAGAGCGGCGCTGCCGCCGGCGGGTGGCGTCGCCCTGTTACTTGGGCGACTTGGTCCCGTACTTCGACCGACCCTTGCGCCGGTTCTGGACCCCGCTGGCATCCAGCGTGCCACGCACGATGTGATAGCGCACGCCGGGCAGGTCCTTCACGCGCCCGCCGCGCACCAGCACCACCGAGTGATCCTGCAGCGAGTGGCCCTCGCCGGGGATGTAGGCCGTCACTTCGATGCCGTTCGTCAGGCGGACACGGGCTACCTTACGCAGGGCCGAATTGGGCTTTTTGGGCGTCGCCGTCTTCACCTGGGTGCAGACGCCCCGCTTCTGAGGCGCCCCCCGCGGCTGTTGGGTGCGGCGCTGGCGATAGGTGTTGAACGTGTACAACAAGGCCGGCGCGGTGCTCTTCTTGGACTTGGCCTTGCGCCCTTTGCGAACGAGCTGATTGATCGTGGGCACGCGTCGTTTCTCCTCAATTGCAGATCCCGGGCATTCAGCCACGGCGCCCTCGGCTGGCAGTTTGGCCGGCCGAGGGAGCCGCGGGTTCGGTCCCGACAAAAACGGACAAACGAAGGCCATCGGTCAACTAGCGCCGATGGCCTCCAGTCGGTTTTCTCGTATACAATTGGTAACTAAAATCGGTTTCCGCCCTGACCGCTACCAGAGCGGACCTTTCCTTTAATTACCTGCGGTCGGTAAATAATCGACTTGTGATTTTAGCATAGCCTGGTTGGCATTGTCAAATGAGCCGCCAGGGCCGTCTCACCGGGTGCGCCGGGCCAGATCCATCAGGCCCGTGCCCACGTACTGGCGGTGACGGCTGTCGTCGTCTTTGCCGAAGCGGACGACGTCGCCGGCTTCGGTCACGGCCTCTACGGCCAGGCCTAGGCTCTGCAGCTCCTTGACCAGCACGCGGAAGGATGCCGGCACGCCCGGCTCATCGATCGGTTCGTCCTTAACGATCGCTTCATACGTCTTCACGCGGCCGATGGTGTCGTCCGATTTGACGGTCAGCATCTCCTGCAGGGTGTGCGCCGCGCCGTACGCCTCCAGTGCCCACACCTCCATCTCGCCGAACCGCTGGCCACCGAACTGCGCCTTGCCGCCGAGCGGCTGCTGCGTCACCAGCGAGTAGGGGCCCGTGGACCGGGCGTGCACCTTGTCCTCGACCAGATGGGCCAGCTTCAGCATGTGAATGATGCCCACCGTCACCGGCTGGTGAAACGGCTCGCCGCTCTTGCCGTCGACGAGCATCGCCTTGCCCAGAATCGGCAGCGGCTGCCCGGTGTGATAGGTGATCTGGGACGTGTTATCCAGCAGCGTCTGCAAGGGCGCCTGGCGCGGCTCCACGATCAGCGCCTCGGGCAGCCACTCGCGGTGCCCTTCCAGGATGAAGGCGTACCACTCGCGCACACAGGCGTCGATCGCCGTCTCGTTAAATGGCTCCCACTCCTTCTTGGATAGCGCCTCGGGGGTCGTCGGGAAGATCGTCGCCGGATCCCATTCAAGGCGCCGCAGCCATTCGTGGGCCGCCGCCTGCCGGGCGTAGGCCGCGTCAACCTGAAGGCGCTCCACGTCATACCCTTGCTCGCCCAGCCACGCCGTAATGAACAGCGTGCGCGCTTCCCGGTCGTCCGTAAGCTGCTCCTGGTCGTACTCGATCTCGGTCAGCCAATCCCAGGCCCAATCGGATGCCTGCTGCCAGGCGCGGTCAACCAGCCAGGCGCGGGCCAGCTCGGAGGCGATCTCCCGCTCGTTGGCGCCGTCGAAGACGGGTGTGATGACGCGGAAGTTCAGCCGGTTGGCTGCCCAACCAAGGTGCGTCTCCAGGATCTGGCCCAGGTTCATTCGGCCGGGCACGCCGATTGGGCTGAGGATGATGTCGATGGGCGTGCCATCCGGCAGGAAGGGCATGTCCTCAACCGGCACGATCTTAGAGATGACGCCCTTGTTGCCATGGCGCCCGGCCATCTTGTCCCCTTCGGAGATCTTGCGTCGCTGGGCCACGCTGACGCGGACCATGGTCTCCACACCTGCCGGCAGGTCGCGATCCTGCTGTCGGTTGAACACCTGCACGTCGACTACCTTGCCGCGCGCGCCGTGGGGAAGGCGCAGGCTCGAGTCCTTGACCTCGCGTGCCTTGTCGCCAAAGATCGCCCGCAACAGCTTTTCCTCCGGGCTCAGCTCCTTCTCGCCCTTGGGCGTGATCTTGCCGACCAGGATGTCCATCGCCTTGACGTCGGCGCCAATGCGGATGATGCCGCGCTCATCGAGGTCCTTCAGCGCGTCCTCGCTCACGTTCGGAATGTCATACGTGATCTCTTCTGGGCCCAGCTTCGTGTCCCGGGCCTCCAGTTCATGCTTCTCGATGTGCACCGAAGTGAACTTGTCCTCGTGCACCATGCGCTCGCTGACGAGGATGGCGTCCTCGAAGTTGCCACCCTCCCAGGAAAGGAAGGCGACCATCACGTCCTGGCCCAAAGCCAGCTCGCCGCGATGAGTCGAGGAGCTGTCCGCCAGCACATCGCCCACCTCGACCCGCTGGCCCTTGATCACCACGGGGCGCTGGTCGATGCACGTACTCTGGTTAGAGCGGTTGTACTTGCGCAGGTTATAGGTTCGCGGGCCGGTGTCACCCATCACGACGACGCGGTCGCCGCTCACGCTCGTGACCTCGCCCGGCTCGGCGGCGACAACCACCTGGCCCGAGTTCATAGCCGCCTGCAGCTCCATGCCCGTGCTGACCACGGGCACGTCCGG
>JBFGLK010000097.1:0-8874 GCA_041576195.1 Promineifilaceae bacterium (SeqCode) | reverse complement strand
CAACGCGCCGCAGGCGGCGCAAGCGGCGCGTGACAAGGCCATCATGCGTGACCGTCTGGCCGCTGCCGGCGTGCCGGTGCCGGCCTACCGGCGCGTCAGCCTCGACGCTGACCCGGCGGCAGTGGCCGGGTCGCTCTCCTACCCGTGCGTCGTCAAGCCGACGCGGCTATCGGGCAGCCGCGGCGTCATACGCGTCGACGACGGCGCGACGTTCGTCAGCGCCTTCCGGCGCGTGGCCCGGCTGCTCCGGCATACGGACCCGGACGGGCCGGGCGAGCTGCTAGTCGAGGCGTTCGTGCCCGGCGTCGAGGTGGCCCTGGAGGGGCTACTCGGTGAGGAGGGCCTGGCGACCCTGGCGCTATTCGACAAGCCGGACCCGCTGGACGGCCCCTATTTTGAAGAGACAATCTACGTAACGCCCTCGCGGCTGCCGGCGACAGACCAGGCGGCGATCGCGGAATGCGCGGCGGCCGCGGCCGCCGCGTTGGGCCTCCGGCGTGGTCCAATACACGCGGAGCTACGGCTGAACGAGGACGGCCCCTGGTTGATCGAGGCCGCCGGTCGGTCCATTGGGGGCCTGTGCAGCGAGGTGCTGCGATTCGGCGTGGACAGCTCCCTCGAGGAGCTGATCCTACGCCAGGCGTGTGGGCTGCCGCTGGCGGGGCTGGTCCGCGAGCGGGCGGCGCGGGGCGTGATGATGATCCCGATCCCGAGAGCCGGCATGTTCCGCGGGGTTGCCGGCATCGAGGAGGCGGCCGCCGTCCCCGGCGTCGACGGCGTCAAGATCACCGCGCCGTTTCACAATCCGCTGGTGCCGCTCCCGGATGGGGAGAGCTATCTCGGGTTTATCTTCGCCCGGGGGGAGACGCCGGCGGCGGCCGAAGCGAGCCTGCGCGCGGCCCATCGGCGTCTGCGATTCGCGATCGATCCAATCGTGACGTTGCTGCCCACCGGCGACGCGTAGGGCGCAGCTTCTTGCGCCCGATACGGAGTCGCCGCCCGATGAGAGGGTGAGGGGTAGGGAATAAGGTGTAGCGGCGCAGCCTGCGGCGCCCCTACTTCTTGCGCGGGGCGGTGCCTTCCGGGGTCCATTCCTCGGGAAGCTGGGAGCCTTCGCCGAAGAAGAACTCCTCCATTTGCTCGGCAAGGAACTCTTGCGCCCGGGGATCGGCCATATTCAGGCCGTAGTGGTTGATCAGGATGGTCGCTTGCTGGGACCAGAGCGCCCAGCCCGGCTTCGAGACATTCTCGAAGAGGCGCTGGCCAAAATCGCCGGGAAAGGGAGGGCGATCGAGGGCTTCGGCCTCGCGGCCGAGTTTCACGCAATCCACCACCCAGATCGTCTTTTGCCTTCTCGCCATGGCGCGCACTCCTGACGCCCGGTTGCCGGACCGGGGATCCGTCGCCTGAACTATAGTCTGTTCGGCCGGCCTGTCAAGCGTCGCGCCGTCCCATGACCCCGCCGTTCTCGCCGTACGGCGTGGTCTGAGTACCTGTCCCGCCGGCCGGTTTTCGGCCCGCCTGGTCTCCTCATGGACAGGGACGCGTCCGCCGGGAGAAAGGCCCTGGCCGGTTCGTCACTGCCCGGACTCTCTGCTACACTTATTCTGGTAATTCATGCTTTCCCGACTCAATTCTCTGCGATATTCAGCGGGTACCCAGGGTAGCCGTGGTGCGCTGCCGACCGTCGGCGTAGCGCCGTCGTTGCCCCTCGCCCATTCGTGGCCGATTGCTGCCCGCGCGCTACCGACAGCGCCCAACAGCGGCGCCCGCCGGGCTCAGACAAGGAGACGTCGATGGAGAAAGACACCCTACTCGAATGGTACCGGCAGATGGTCCTCATCCGCCGCTTCGAGCAACGCTGCGCCGAGCTCTACCAGTTAGGCAAGATCGGCGGCTTCCTACACCTCTATATTGGCCAGGAAGCGGTGGCCGTCGGCTCCATCGGCGCCCGCAAAGGCAACGACCACATTATTACCGCCTACCGGGACCATGGTCACGCCCTGGCCGTCGGCAGTCCGCCGGACCGGCTCATGGCCGAGCTGTTGGGCAAGGCCACCGGCGTCAGCAAGGGCAAGGGGGGCTCTATGCACCTGGCCGATCGCCAGCGCAACTACTGGGGCGGCTACGCCGTCGTCGGCGGCCACGTGCCCCTGGGCGTGGGCATTGCCCTGGCCGAGCAATACCGCGACACGGACTCAGTCACCCTCATCTACATGGGCGACGGCTCCACCAATATCGGCTACTTCCACGAAGCCCTCAACCTGGCCGGCGTCTGGGACCTGCCCTGCCTCTTCATTGTGGAAAACAACCAGTATGGCATGGGCACCGCCGTCTCTCGCGCCTCTGCCGCACCCGACATGGTGACCAAGGCGGCGGCGTATGACATGCCGGCAGCCAAGGTCGACGGCATGAACATCCTCGAAGTGTACGAGGCCACCCAGAAGGCGCTGGGCGAGATCCGGAAAGGCGAAGGGCCGCGCTTTCTGGAAATGATGACCTATCGCTTCGAAGGCCACTCGATGGGCGACCCGCTGCGCTATCGCACCAAAGACGAGGTCGAGAAGTGGCGGGAGGACGACCCCATCGGCGTCCTCGAGCGCCACGTGCTGGCCGAGGAGTTGGCCACGAAGGAGGAGCTGGACGCCATCGATCACCAGGTCGACGAGCAAATCGAGGCCAGCGTCAAGTTCGCGGAGGAGTCCCCGCTGCCCGACGAGGCCGATCTCTTCGCTGACATCTACGTGGACGCCTAGGAGGCACGCACCATGGCTCGAATCACAATGCGCCAGGCCATCACGGACGCGCTGCGCGAAGAGATGCAGCGCGACGAATCGGTATTCATCATGGGCGAGGAGGTTGGCGTCTGGGGCGGTACCTATGCGGTCACGCGCGGCTTCTACGACGAGTTTGGCCCCCGGCGCGTCCGGGACACGCCCATCTCCGAAATGGTCATCGGCGGCGCCGCCGTCGGGGCGGCGATGAATGGCCTGCGCCCGGTAGCGGAGTTCATGACCATCAATTTCGCCTTCGTCGCCTTCGACGCCATCGTCAATCACGCGGCCAAGGTGCGCTACATGTTCGGCGGCCAGTTCCGCGTTCCCCTGGTCTTCCGTGCTCCGGGCGGCGGCGGCCGCCAGCTCGGCGCCACACACAGCCACACGCCCGACGTCATCTTCGCCCACTTCCCCGGCCTGAAAGTCGTTTCGCCCGGCACGCCCTACGACGCCAAGGGCCTCCTTAAGGCGGCCATCCGCACCGACGATCCGGTGCTCTTCATCGAGCACCACACCCTCTACCAGTTGCGCGGCGAGGTGCCGGAAGAGGACTACGTCGTGCCGATTGGCGTTTCGGACGTGAAGCGTGAGGGTAGCGACGTCACCCTGGTGGCCTACTCCCAGGGCCTGAACGTTGCCCTGGAGGCCGCCGACGACCTGGCCCAACAGGGCATCGAGGCGGAGGTCGTCGACCTGCGCTCGCTGCGCCCGCTGGACATGGGGCCCGTGCTGGCCTCGTTCAAGAAGACGTTCCGTGCCGTCATCGTCGAGGAAGGCTACCGTTCCTACGGCATCGGCGCGGAGGTCGCCGCGCGCCTGCAAGAAGAGGGGTTCGACTATCTTGATGCCCCGATCAAGCGGGTGGCGCAGAAGGAAGCGCCGCTGCCCTACTCCCAGGCGCTGGAGCAGTCGGCACTGATCAACAAGGGCCGCGTCATCGCGGCCGTGAAGGAGATCGTCTGATGGCCGAGTACATCGTCATGCCCAAACTTGGCTTCGACATGCGCGAGGGCGTCCTCGTCAGCTGGTTGAAGCAGGTCGGCGACACGATTGAACGCGGCGACGTCGTGGCGGAGATCGAGTCCGACAAGGCCACGCTCGAGCTGGAGTCGCCGGTGGTTGGCACCCTATTGCGGCAACTGGAAGATGAAGGCGCGGTGGTGCCGATCGGCGCAAACCTGGCCATCGTCGGCGAAGAGGGGGAGGACATTGCGGCCATGGTGGAGGCGAGCGCCAGCGCCGCCCCGGCGCCCGCCGAGGCCGATGTAGCCCCGGCGGAGGCCCCAGCCGCGCCAGCCGCGGACGCGGCACCTGCTCCTGAGGCCGTCTCTGCGGCCGTCAGCGATGAGTTCCCCGGCGGCGTCCGGGCGACGCCTGTGGCCCGGCGGCTGGCCCAGGAGCAGAACGTCGACTTGCGCCGGATCAACGGCACTGGCCCGGATGGGCGCATTCGCAAGAAGGACGTCGAGGCGTACGTGGCCGCCGGCCCGGCGCCGGCTCCCGCGGTTGCGGCTGCGCCCGCCCTGACGCCGGTGCCCACCGGCCCAGAAACGACCGAGGTCGAGCTAACCCGGCTGCGCAAGGCGATCGCCCGCCGGATGACCGAAAGCAAGACGACGGTGCCCCATTTCTACGTGACGACGGCGATCGACATGGCGCCGGCGCTGGCCCTCCGGGCGCAGATCAACGCGGCGCTGCCCGAGGAAGAGAAGATCTCGGTCAACGACATGATTGTCAAGGCGGTGGCCCTGGCCCTCCGTGAATTCCCGAACCTCAACGCCAGCTTCGCCGGCGACCGGCTGGTGCGGCACAATCGCATCAATGTCGGCAGCGCAGTGGCCGTCGAAGGCGGACTCTTGACCGTCGTGCAGCAGAACACGGACCTGACGCCGCTGCGCCAGGTGGCCGCGGAGAATCGGGAGCGCATCGGCCGCGCCCGGAGCGGCAGGATGCATCCGGACGACGCCGTCGGCGGCACGTTTACGGTGAGCAATCTGGGCGCTTTTGACGTGGACCACTTCATCGCCATCATCAACCCGCCGGAAGCGGCCATTCTGGCCGTGGGGACAGCGGCGCAGGAGCCGGTCGTGGTCGACGGCGCCCTGACCGTGGGCACGCGCATGAAAGCCACCATCTCGGCCGACCATCGGGCGACCGACGGCGCGGAGGCGGCCCAGTTCATGCAGCGCTTCAAGGAGATCATGGAGCAGCCGGTGCGCTTGCTGCTGTGAGTTCGGCGGTCGTTTGGTGGAGCGGTCCGCGGTCGCCTGACGGGCATGTGCCCGCGGTCTCCAGCACGACGGCCAGGACAGACCTCTGGATTGGTCATGGTGGTGTGATTACGGTGGGTGAGTAAGCAATGAAACGACGAACGCTGTGGTCCTTTCTCTTGATGTGGCTGGCGCTTAGCCTGGCGGCGGTTGGCTTTGGGGGATTGGGCGGCGTGGGTCTGCCGGCACAGGCTGCCGGCATCCGGGCGGTCGAAGGCGGCGTGGTCACCTACCTGCCGTCGCTTCTCCGCGGCTGCTCCGACCCCGGCTACGTCGACGACTTCAGCAACCCGGCGACCGGCTGGCCGATCGTGGACGACTCGCTGGTCAAGGCCCAGTACGAGGACGACCAGTACCGTATCGCCCCGCGCGCGGTCAATCCGGACGAGCCATACTATGCGTTCCTGGCGCCGACGGTCGCGCGCGCCGAGTATTCGGTGGAGTTTGACATCTACTGGGCCGGCGACGTTGGCGAGTCGACCGGGGGCATCGTCTTTGGCGCGGCCCCGGATCTGAGCGACTTCCTGGTGTTCGGCATCAGCCCGACGACAAATGCCGGCAACAGTGAGCTCTACCAGAAGTTCGGCGTGGTCTACGTGAGCGACACGCTGTCCGACCCGGCCGTCATTGTGGCGCCGACGACCTCGACGGCCATCCAGACGGGCAACGCCACCAACCATCTCAAGGTGACGGTGCGCCAGGGCCAGTTCACGCTGGCGATCAACGGCGTGGGCGTCGGCACGTTTGGCACGAGTCTGATCCCGCCCGCGTCGCACTCGGGCATTGCCACCACGGCGGGCGACTTCTTTAACCCCCAGAAGTCCGACGCGTGGATTGACAATTACAGCCTGGTGGGGTGCTTGCCGTAGCGACTGCCGGGGAGATTCCCTGGCAGTGTCCTACGTCTCGCCGCCGTAGCGCCGCTTCCACGCGTAGAGCATGTTGATCGCCTCCATCGGCGTCATCGCGGTGACGTCGAGCTCCGCCAACTCGTCCAGGATGGGGCTCGTCTCGGGGAAGAGGGCCGCCTGCTGCGGCCGGCGCAGGTGACTCGGCTCCACGGCGGCGGTGGGAGCGTGGCGCTCCAGCTCCTTCAAGATCTCCCCGGCCCGGTGAATGACGTCGCGCGGCAGCCCCGCGAGCTGAGCCACGTGGATGCCGTAGCTGCGATCGGCGCCGCCCGGCACGATCGCGTGCAGGAAGACGACGTCCTCCCCCTCTTCGGCCACCGCCACGTTGAAGTTGGCCACCAGCGGCAGTAGCTCCGCCAGCCCGACCAGCTCGTGATAGTGGGTGGCGAAGAGCGTGCGTGGCCTGAGGCGGGGGTGGTTGTGCAGGTACTCGACGATGGCCCAGGCGATGGACAGTCCGTCGTAGGTGCTCGTGCCTCGCCCGATCTCATCCAGGATGAGCAGAGAGCGCTCGGTGGCGTGATTGAGAATCTGGGCCGTCTCCACCATCTCCACCATGAAGGTCGAGCGGCCGGCGTGCAGCTCGTCGTGGGCGCCGATGCGCGTGAAGATGCGGTCGGTCAGGCCGATAGTGGCGGCGGCTGCCGGCACGAAACTGCCGATCTGCGCCAGCAAGACGATCAGGGCCACCTGCCGCAGGTAGGTGCTCTTGCCCGACATGTTGGGGCCGGTGATGATCTGAATGCGCGACCGCTCGCCAAAGCGGGTGTCGTTGGGCACGAAGCGGTCCAGCCCGTCGCCCAGCTCGAGCACCGGGTGGCGCCCGGCCGTGATCTCCAGCCCGATGTCGTCGCGGAGCGCCGGCCGCGCGTAGTCGCGCCGGGCGGCCACCTCGGCCAGCGCCGCCGTCACGTCCAGGCCGGCGAGAGCTGCGGCCGTGGCCAGCAGGCGCGGCGCGGCGTCTCCCACGCGGCCGCACACCTCGGCGAAGACACGGCGCTCGATCGCCAGGATGCGCTCCTCCGCGTTGAGGATCAGGGTCTCGTACTCCTTGAGCTCCGGCGTGATGTAGCGCTCGGCGTTGGTCAGAGTCTGCTTGCGGATGTAGTCGTCCGGCACCAGGTCGGCGTTGGCGTGGGTCACCTCCAGATAGTAGCCGAACACCTTGTTGAACCCGACCTTGAGCGAGGCGATGCCCGTGCGCTGGCGCTCGCGGGGCTCGAGCGCGGCCACCCACTCGCGGGCGTGAGCGGAGGACGTCATGACGCCGTCCAGCTCGGCGGAGAAGCCCGGGCGGATGACCCCGATCTTGCCCAGGGAGGCAGGCGCGTCATCGCTGATGGCCGACTGAATGAGCCCGGCGATTTCGTCACACGAGTCGAGGGCGGCGGCCAGGGTGGCCAGGGCGGGCAGGTCGGCGGTCGCCTCGCGCAAGGCCGGCACCGCCGCCAACGCGACCTCGATGTTTTGCAGATCGCGGGGTGAGGCGCGCCCGCTCACGGCCCGGTTGGCCAGTCGTTCCAGATCGGGCACGCTCTTGAGCGTGTCGCGCAACGCCGCGCGTGCCAGGCCAGACCCATGCAGGGCCTCCACCTCGTCGAGCCGCGTGTTCAGGGCGGCGACGTCGAGCAGCGGCCGCGTCAGGCGCTCGCGCAGCAGCCGGGCACCCATGGGCGTGACCGTGCGGTCGAGGATGCCGAGCAGCGAGGCCCGGCGATCGCCAAGGAACGTCTCGGTCAGCTCCAGGTTGCGGCGGGTGGCGCTGTCCAGGGCCATGAAGCCGTCCAGGCTATAGGTCGCCAGCCGCTGGATCTGGCCGACCCCGCCGCGCTGCGTTTCCTGCAAGTAGTGGAGCAGGGCGCCGGCGGCCCGGATGGCCAGCGACTTGCCTTCGCAGCCATAGGCGTCAAGGGATTGGACGCCGAAGTGGCGCAATAGCGTCTGGCGCGCGTTTCCTTCTTCGAAGCGCCAGCGGGGCAGTCGGCTGACGACCGGCATGTCCGTGACGGCGGCCTCGTCGTCTGGCAGCACGAGCTCAGCCGGCGCCAGGCGGGCCAGCTCTTCGGCCAGGGCGCGGGGTGAGGCCAGCTGCGTGGTAGCGAAGGCGCCGGTGGTGATATCGGCGTAGGCCAGCCCGGCGCGCTGGCCGTCGTGGATGGCGGTGGCCAGGTAGTTGGGCCGGCGGGCGTCGAGCATGCCCGGCTCCATCACGGTGCCGGCGGTGAAGACGCGCGTCACCTCCCGGGGCATGAGGCCGTCGACCGTCTCGCTGCCGATCTGTTCGCATAGCGCAACTTTGAAGCCGCGGGCGACGAGCCGGGCGATGTACCCTTCGGCGGCGTGGTGGGGCACGCCCGCCATCGGCACGCGCTGGTTCTTGCCGACGGGGCGGCTGGTCAGGACGAGGTCGAGCGCTTCGGCGGCCGTCTTGGCGTCGTCGTCAAATGTCTCGTAGAAGTCGCACAGCCGGAAGAAGAGGATTGCGTCCGGGTGCTGGCGCTTGATCTCCAGGTATTGGCGCCGCAGGGGGGTGAGGCGGGGCATGGAGGATCAGGAGCTGGGGGCGGAGACGGCGGCGCTTTCGGCTTCCAACCACTGCTCGAGCACGCGCCGGTGCCGGCCCTCGAGCTTGGTCAGCGGCCGGCGGGCCTTCATGTGGGCGTTGGCCTCGTCGAAGCTCATCCCTTCGTGCTTCATCAGGTAGCCGGCGACCAGCGTGGCGGAGCGGCCGCGTCCCTTGGCGCAGTGGACGAGCACCGTGTGCCCGTCGCGGATCTGGGCGTCGATGAAGGCGACGCCTTCAGTAATGATCTCCGGTGGCGGGATGGTGATGTCCAGCACCTTGAGCTGAAGATGGCTGACTCCGTGCTTCGCGTAGAAAGCGATGTCATCCTCGCGCTCGGCGCGGATGTTGAT
>JBFGLK010000096.1:0-8877 GCA_041576195.1 Promineifilaceae bacterium (SeqCode) | reverse complement strand
GTCGCTCTTCGCCACCGAGCGCTACCTTCAGGCTGGCGGCTCGGTGGTCGCCATGGGAGACGGCTTTTGCCGCGGGGTCGAGGACGGCGAGGGTCGCTGGACCAGCTCGGCCGCGCTCGCCAATCTGCTGGCCGAACCACGAGGCATCCACGTCAGCGAGGCAGAGACGACAGCAGACACGCCACTTTTGGTCGCGCGCACACATCCGGTAACCGCGGGCGTCGCCGCGCTCCACATGCCCCGCGCCAGCTTGATGACGGTCCAATCGCCGGCAGAAGCGCTCGTCGTGCGCGACGGCGAGCCGCAGCTGGCTGTGTTTGACGAGGCCGGCACGCTGGTCGTCATCCCCCGTGTCGGCTTCGCCTGGTCGATGGCGGACGCTCCTCCCAACGACAACTTCCTCCTTTGGCACAACCTCCTCCTCTGGCTCGGGCAGATCTCGCGTGTGAAGCGCACGGCGGCCGCGCTGCCTGCGGGGACGGACAAGGCACCAACGCTGGAGCAGCCCCCGTTCATCCAGATCGGCCGGCAGGAGGTTGGGCCGGCCAACGAGGTGACGGTCGCCACCGTCTATGCACCGGATGGTGGCTGGCTGGCGCTTCACGAAGGCGCTCCTCGTGGGCCGGTCGTCGCCTATGCCAGATTGCGCCGCGGAAACAACAGCGCCCTCCGCCTCGAGCTCAAGCCGGGGCCGCTGCCTGCCGAGCTGTGGGCCGTGCTCCACGAGGACACCGGCGAGTCCGGCCGCTTCGACTTCCCCGAAGCGGACCCACCGGTCACCTGGCAGGATCAGGAGATCGCCGCCCTTTTCGGTCTCGAGCCGGTCACGCCGACGCCGTTGCCGCCGCCGACGCCCTGGTACACCCCGACACCCTGAACTGCCTGGACGGCGCCTGCCGGCAGCCCGGCATAGGCATGGGCGGCCGGTCGTGGTAGCATCCTGGCCATGCCTGGGCCTGACTTCCTGCTCATCGGCGCCGCCAAGGCCGGCACGACAGCCCTGTTCGAGACGCTGCGTCGCCATCCCCAGATCTACATGCCGCGCAACAAGGAGCCCGGCTATTTCACCTGGGTGGATCGGCCGTTGCCCATCGGCGGCCCGGGGGATCGAGCGGCGCTCGCGCCCTACGCCGTCACCAACTGGGACGACTACCTGGCGCTGTTTGCCGGCAGGCATGGCGAGCCGGTCGCCGGCGAGGCGTCCACCGTGTATCTGTACGACCCCGACACCGCCAGCCGCATTGCCGATCTCGTGCCGAGCGTGCGCCTGATCGCCGTCCTGCGCCAGCCGGCCGACCGCGCCTACGCCGCCTATCTCCACCTCGTGCGCGATGGGCGGGAGTCAATGCCGTTCGCGGAGGCGCTAGCGGCCGAGCCCGAGCGCGTCGCCGCGGGCTGGGAGCCGCTTTGGCACTATCGCGCCATGGGGCGCTACGGCGAGCAGCTGGCGCGCTATCTGGCGTGCTTCCCCCGTGCCCAGCTACACGTGGTACTCTTCGAGCGTTGGCGCGCCGACCCGGTGGCGGTCCTGACAGGCATTTGCCGCTTTCTGTCGATCGACCCGGCCCTTTGCCCGCCCCCAGCCGCGAAGACCAATCCTGGCGGCATCCCGCGCCACCCGCGCCTCTACGCCGTTCTCGCCAGGCCGAGCGACGCGCGGGCGCGCCTGCGCCGCTGGGTACCCACGCCTGCCCGCGCGATCGTCAGCCGCCGCCTGCGGCGCTGGCCGGTGACCCGACCAGCCCTTGACCCGGCCCTTTGGCGCGAGCTCACCGACGGCTATCGCGCCGATATCGCCGGTCTCGAAGCTCAGCTCGGGCTGGACCTATCCATCTGGTTCGCCACGAACGGGCCCAACTAGATCATGAGCAGCCGACCCGACCGCGTCCTCTGGCGCCTCTGGCTGCTTGCGCTCGCCGTCGGTCTTCTCGCCATTTGGGGCACCGATCGTCGGGGGCAGACGGCGTCTGCCGGCCCCGACCTGCTCTTTGTAGAGAACGTGGGCCAGTTCGCCCCGGGTGTGCGCTTCCAGATCCTGGGTCTGCCCTGGCCGACGTGGCTGACGGGCGAGGGCCTGTGGGCGGGCGGTCGCTTCTTTCGCCTCGACTACGCCGACAGCCGTGGGCTTGATCGGCGCCCGACGCGGCTCTCTTACTATCGCGGCGCGGACCCGTCGAGCTGGGCCGAGGCCGTGCCTGTCTGGGGCGCCATTCGGCTGGCCGGCCTGAACGGGCGGGCCGACCTGGTGTTGTTTGGCCAGGGCGGTCGTCTTGACTGGCGTTGGCTGTCGGCACGCGCCGGCCTCGCCATGCCCGACCCGTTGCCCGGCTGGCCCGGCGTGGCGGAGCGCGACGCAACGGCCGGTAGCGCCGTTGATTCGGGTACGGCCATGGTCTTCAGCACCTACCTTGGAGCGGATATGGCGGACGAGGCCAACGAGATCGCGCTTGCCGCGGACGGCGACGTCGTCGTCGCCGGGTGGACCTCCTCCAACGTTTTCCCCGGTCCCGACAACGCGCCACTCCATGGGATCGACGTTTTCATCGCCAGGCTCGCCGCCGACGGCTCCAGCCTGGACTACGTTCTCCACATCTATCCACCGGACTTGAACGCCCCGGACTATGGGTTGGCGGTGGCCGTCGACGCCGTCGACAACGCCTACGTAACCGGATGGGTCGAGTCGGCCGGCTTCCCGGTGACCGCCGGGGCCTACGACGAGAGTTATAATGGCAGCGGCGACGCCTTTGTCACCAGCGTGTCGCCGGCAGGGACATTAAACTACAGCACGTTTCTTGGCGGCAGCGATACCGACCTGGCCAACGATATCGTGGTTGATGAGGCCGGCTTCGCCTACGTTGCCGGCAGCACCTGGTCGACCGACTTCCTCACTGCGACGGTCGGCCCCGTCGCGCAGCGCAGCGCCTTTGTCGCGGTGTTGTCGCCAACCGGCCAGGGTCTGCCATACGCGGCCCTGATTGGCGGCTCCGGTCAGGACGAGGCCACTGCCCTGGCGCTGCAGGATGAGCGCCTGCTGGTCGGCGGGTGGACCCGATCGGAGGACTGGCCGACGAGCGCTGGGGCATTCGCCAGGGCGTTTCAGGGTGGTTTGACGGATGGTTTTCTCCTGAGCACGAGCGTGCCGACTCTGACGGTGGCCTACAACACCTACCTTGGTGGCGCGGACGAAGACCGGGTCTTCGGCGTCGCGCTGGACGCCATCGGTCGGCCACTGGCGACGGGCAGTACCGACTCAGAGGACTTCCCCATCAGCCCTGGCGCCTTCGATGACCTGCTGAACGATGGCCTGTGCGATTCGTGTTACGACGCCTTCGCCCTCCGCCTATCTAGCTCTGGCAGCGCGTTAAGCTACAGCACCTTCCTCGGGGGGAGGGTGGAGGAGCAGGGCAACGACCTGGTCGCTGAACCCGGCGGCGGGGTTACCGTCGTCGGTTCTACTCAGTCGCCCGACTTCCCGACGACGGCGGACGCCTGGGACGCTTCGCTTGACGGGTTGAAGGATGGCTTTGTCGCCCGGCTGACCGGCGGGGGCGGTGGGCTCGGTTATGGCAGCTATCTTGGTGGCAGCGGCGACGACGAGATCGCCAGCATCATTTCCCAGGGAGCGATACTGACGCTGGGCGGACATACCGACTCCACGGATTACCCGACAACCGCCGGGGCCTACGACGTCACGCACAACGGCGACCACGACGCCTTCATCACCCGCTTGAATCTCGCGGCGCCCACGCCTACCCCCACCCCGACGGCGACGGCGACCACCACGCCGACCGACACCGCCACGCCGCCGCCGACGGAGACGCCTGCCGGCACGCCGACCGCCACGCCGTTGGCCACTCCGACCGCCACCGCTTCAGCTACGGCGACGGGCACCGCAACCCCGTTGCCGTTGCCGACCGCCAGTCCCACGTCGACGATGGCGCCCGTTGATCTGGCGATATTCCTGCCGGTCGCCCGGCGCTGATGGTTGAACTTGGGGAGCGGACTACGGCGTGCTGAGGCTTTCGGCGTAGGCGTATAGGGCGGGTGTGCCGCCCGTGTGCCAGAACAGGACTCGCTGCCGGCGAGTGAAGGCGCCCCAGCGAATGAGGTCGATCAGGCCGCCCATCGCCCGGCCGGTATAAACGGGATCGAGCAGGACGCCCTCGTGCTGAGCCGTGAGTCGGATGGCCTCCGTTTCGGTCTCGCCCAGAATGGCATATCCCTCGCCCAGATAGTCGTCGTTGACCTCGATAAGCTCGGCCACGGGCACCGGGCCCAGGCCCAGATGCGTCGCGGTGGCAGTGGCCAGGGCGGCCACCTGCGTCTGGAGGCTGGCGGCCGCGTGATCGACGCTGATGCCCAGCACGCGACCGCGGAAGCCGTGGGCGTGGGCCCCGAGAACGAGGCCGGCCTGCGTGCCGCCGCTGCTGCTGGCAAAGACGATGAAGTCTAGATTGAGGGCGAGGGAGGTCAACTGGTTGACCAGCTCTTCCATGGCCAGGACATAGCTGGTGGCGCCAAGCACGTTGGAGCCACCCAGCGGGATTTGATAGGGACGGCGGCCAAGCGCGCGGAGCTCCGCCGCTACGTCGGCCATCGTTTGCCCGCAATCCTGGTCTCCGGCCCAATATAGGTGGGCGCCGAGCAGGCGGTCGAGCAGGATATTGCCCGTGCTCATAGCGGGTGCCTGGCCCCGGAGGACGAGGCTGCAGCCGAGGCCGAAGCGCGCCGCCGCGGCGGCGGTCTGCCGGCAATGGTTGCTCTGGGGTGCTCCGGTCGTGATCAGGTGGTCACAGCCCTGGGCCAGCGCCTCGGCCACCAGGAACTCTAGCTTGCGGGTCTTGTTGCCCCCGCCTGCTAACCCGGTCAGGTCGTCGCGCTTGACATAAAGCTCCGGACCGCCCAACTGCCGGCTCAGGCGGGCCAGCGGCTCAATTGGAGTGGGCAGGTGGGCGAGGCGGACGCGCTCCGGGTAGCGGGGCTTCATGGGCGTTCCTTGGATCGAGCTGGTGGCCGCCGATTGTAGAGGCAGCCCGGGCTTCGCGCAATGGTCGCGGGCCGCCCCACCGGTGGCGCGGGCGCCGCCGGCACCGGTGCCGGCAGCCGCTCATTCCCGGTTTTCCAGCTGGACGGGCACGCCGTTCAGTGGCCGCAGGGTGATCAGCGGTTCCATCGCCGCTTCATACCCCTCGACCAGGGTCCAGCGGTACCGCTGCACCAGCATTGTCAGGATAAGCTGGGTCTCCACGAGGGCGAACGTGTTGCCGATGCACTGGCGCGGCCCACCGCCGAAGGGCAGGTAGGCGTACCGCGGGCGCCCGGCCGCATTCTCCGGCGTGAACCGTTCCGGGTCGAAGCGATCCGGCTCGTCCCAGAACGCGGGCAGGCGGTGGGTGACGAACGGGATCAGCAGGACAGACGAGTTGGCCGGGATCGCCCACTGGCCGATCTGATCTGGCTCGTGCCCCCAACGGGCAATGACGTACGCCGGAGGATAGAGGCGGAGCGCCTCGTCGATGATCATGCGCGCATAGGGCAGCTGGGCGAGGTCGGCCATTGCGGGCGTCCGCCCGGCGAGCACCTCGTCCACCTCCGCCTCCAGCCGCCTGGCGACCTCTGGGTGGGTGCTCAAGAGATAGATAATCCAGCTGAGGGCGACCGCGGTCGTCTCGTGGCCGGCCAGAAGGAGGGTCATCACCTCGTCGCGCAGCTGCCGGTCATCCATGCCGGCACCTGTTGTCTCGTCACGCGCGGCCATCAGCATCCCCAGGAGATCCTCGCCCGGCTCCGGTTCCGCCCGCCGGTCAGCGATGATGCGATTCACGACGACGTCGAGACGACGCACGCCGGCCAGCAACCTGCGCGTCGTCGGCCAAAACGGCACGCGGAGCTTGAACAAGGCAAGAGGATCGCTTGTGAACTCAGTGGCCAGGTGGTTGACCTCTGTGAACGCTTCACCGACGTAGGCGGCCTCGCCGGTGAGATCGATACTGAACAGCGTGCGCCCGACGATTTCCAGCGTCAGACCGGTCATGATCTGGCTCAGGTCGACCACCTGGTGCTGACCCGCCGGGGACCGGAGTCGGTCCAGCACGCGCCCGGCTGCCGCCGTCATCGTGTCGCCAAACGAGGCGATGCGCTGCCGGTGGAAGGCCGGCTGCGCCAGGCGACGTTGCCGCAACCATGTCTCGCCGTCACTTGTCAGCAGCCCGTTGCCCAGTATTGGTTGCAGGATCACAAAGGACGGGCTGGGGATCTTGGTGTAGTTGCGGTTATTGTCCTGGAGCACATGCTGGTTGTGATCGGGATGCACAAAAGTGTACCCATAGAGCCCGGGAAAGAAGCGGAAGCGCACGGCGTCGCCGTATTGCGTGTGGTATTGCACCAGCGTCTTCAGCGGCGCCTGCCGAAACGCCGCGGCGGTGCCGGTCAGCCAGTGACCGCGCGGACCTGGCGGCTCCGAGAGGGTCGTATGTCCGTTAGCGCGCGGCGAGCGGACCTGGGTCGTTGTGTCAGACATTGCATGGCTCTCCTAACAGGGGCGGCCCTGACGAGGCCTCAGGAACGGGCCCGCGGCGCCTTTCTTCCCGCCCGCCGCCTGGCCTGGTGCCACCGGCCTGCGGCCAGCGCCAGGGCGAGGAAGCCGGCCAGAAGCAGCGTCGGGGGCGAGCCGGGGATTCCATCAAAGCCACTCAACCCGACGTCCGTGGGTTCCTCCGGCCGGTAGCGCAGGAGAAAAAGGCCGTTGTCCGTGTCACTGACCGAGATGATATCGTCTGGCCACCAGGGATAGTTGCTCCACGAGCCGGCGCTGGCGATGCTGTCGCTCTCCGGCGCTGTGTCAAAAAAGCCGAGCAGCTCGAAATTCAAGGCCGGCAGGCTACCGATGCTCAGAATACGCAGGCCGGACCTCCAATTGGTCTGATAGGCTCGCTGCCCGACGATGTAGACGTTGTGATCACGCGCCGTGCTGGTGTGCTCGTAATGGCCGAGATAGAGTGGGTTGTCTACATCCAACAGATCGAGCACGTGAGTACGCGTGTTGTGACCGAAGGTGAACTCGTCCATCGTGTCGCTCATCAGCCAATAGCGCTGATCCGATGTGAGGGAGCCCTGGTGGGCGCGGGCAATGCCCGGATAGGTCAGCCGCGCCACCGGCGACGGCGCCCCTTTGTCACTGACGTCGTCGATGCTGACGTTGTCGTCACTCCCGGTGAAGCAAAGCTCGCGACCCTGATAATCTGGATCCGGGCCGGTGTAGACCAGACATTCCGCGTCGGAGAGCGGCGCGTCCCCCACGCCAACACATCCGGCGAAGGTCGGGTTCAGCGGGTCACCGACGTCGACGACGTGTGTGGCCGCGCTGCACGTATCGGTGCGAAAGGCGTAGAGGTAGCCGCTCCCCTCGTCGACCCAGATGTTGTGTCCGGGGCCGAACCCGGCATAGTGGGCCGACTCGGAAAAGATCTCCGGCGGGCTGGCAACCGTCCGCAGTTGCGTCAGATCAAAGACCTGGAGGCCGTGCGCCGTCAGCGGCACATCCGCCACGATGTAGGCGGTATCCTGATATACCTTGATGTCGCGCCATTGGGAGACGCCTTCGCGCCCCGGCAGGAAGCCCAGCACGAGCGGGCTGGCCGGGTCCGTGATGTCGACGAACGACGTGCCATCGCTGAGCCCAAAAAGGACGTAGCGACGATCGGTGACCGGGTCCGCCCATCCCCAGTGATCGTTGCCCCGGATGGTGTCGTCGCTGGCGCCAAGCTCGGCCAGCGATAGATGACCGACGAGGTCGACGTTCAGGCAGGGAAAGCCCGCCGCCAGGCCACCTACACAGGGGGATGCCGTCGTGTCAGCCCGGGCTGTGGAGACGCCAACCAGAACGAGGGCGAACAGGAGCAACAGAGGTAGTCGGGTCCGCATGGTGGCGTCTCCTCGGCTTGAGGGGTGGGGAGGGCAAGACAGCCAGCATTGTACTTCCGGGCCGGGCCGGATCGCAAGCGGGCGTCGCGGACCGTGTCTGTCGGATGATTCAGGCCGCGCCGATGGGCTGGCCTGGGGTCGCTATGGGGCATCACGGCGCACGGCGGCTTGCGCCGGCACCTCGCCCGCCTCTACGAAGGTCAGCGTCAGCGGCAGGCTGGCACCGACCGTGAACGAACCGTTCTGGCCCAGGCACATGACGTGCGCTCCGCCGGGCTCAAGTCTGACCGCTGCGCCTGCCGGAACGAGGATCCCACCGTCGACTGGGCGCATGCCCATGACGCCCGGCTCGCGGGCATATGTTTCGTGCAACTCGGCTGCCGCGCAGGCCGCGGCGCTGACCGCGATCAGTCGGTCGTCGACCGCGCCCCGGTTCTCCACCGTCAGGTAGAAGGCGGCGTTTGGCGCGGATGCCGGCACGGCGCGGCCCCATACCTCCCGCACCTCGAGCGCCCCGGCCTCGCGGCAGGCGGCGGGCAACGCCACTATCACGACCAGCAGCAGCCCCCAGAAACCCCGTCTCACCACCATAACGCCCATCGCCTGTGTGCTCTGCCGCCAACCATCGGCCGGCGGCCCGGATCATTCATTGCGGCTGATTATCGATCGCGGTGGCGCCCGCGGCAAGGCCGCGCGCCTGCTGGCTAGCCTGCCCGGCGTCGCCCCCATCTGAGGACCGTCATCGTCAGGGCGAACAACACCGCTGCCGCCGCGACCGGCCAGCCCGGTCCGGCCGGCGTGGCCGTGACGGCCGACAGCGTGACGCTCGTCGGGGGCGCCGTCGCCGTCGCCGTGGGTGTTCCGGTCGCCGTCGCCATGGCTGTTCCAGTCGCCGTCGCCGTGGGTGTTCCGGTCGTCGTCGCCGTGGGTGTCTCGGTCGCAGGCGCCGTGGCG
>JBFGLK010000095.1:0-8913 GCA_041576195.1 Promineifilaceae bacterium (SeqCode) | reverse complement strand
GGCCGCGCCGGCGGCCCGTCCACCCTCGGCCCATCCGTGGCTTCCGCGCGCTGGCCGCACAAGTGGGTCGCGCCGTCGAAAGCGGGCGACAGATCCATATCTCGGTGGGGCGCGGCGGGCTGCACATGGAGTCCAACGCCGTCTCGCTGGCCGCCCTGCAGGCGCTCGATTTTCTGGCGCGCAAGTCCAGCGCCAGCACCGCCCCGCCCCGGGTGACGGTGGGCGAAGGGACTCTGCTCGTCGCTGCTCAGGACGGCGTGCGCGCGGCCTATCGGACCGTCGGCCGGTCCGCCGAGGTCCCGCCGAGCTCGGCCCATTTCCTGGCAGACGCCGCTTATCCATTTGTCTATGCGGCGGGGGTCAGCGCGGCGATCGAGGAAGACGGCACGAGCAGCAACGTCCTGGTTGGGCGGCTGGGGCCGGAGCTCGCCTTGATGGGTGAGCCAGGCCAACGGGCCGGCGTGCCGCAAATCATCGGCAGTGACGACCCGGAAGGATTGGCCGTGGCCGCCGTGCTAACGGAAGATTTGATCATTGGTGAAGAGCTCCTGGCGGCCGGCGCCTATCTGGAGGGACGGGCGCCCCAGCTGGCCGCGCTCGCGGCGCAGGATGTACTGCGCTGGGCGCTGGCCCTGACGCTGCTTGCCGGCGGCCTGGTGGCTTTGTTGGGAGGCTGAGGTGATAGGCAGGGTTGGCCATCAACTAAACCGCGGGGTGCTGATCGGCGTCTTCGTCATCGTGGCCGCCGGCCTATTGCTGGGCCTCGATGCCGGCACCACGCTCGTCACCTGGGCCAGCTTCCTCGGCGCCATCGCCCTGGTGATGGGCGTGCTCAATCTGCTGGCCGTGCACCTGCGCCGCGCCGTTCGGGGCAATGTGAACAGCATCGTCCTCGTGCTGGGCATCGCCGGCATGCTTGCCATGCCCCTGGCCGACACGCTCGGCCTGACGGTGAACGGTGCCGAGCAGGCGTTCGCCCTCGTGCAGGCGCCGCTGGAGTCCGCCCTCGCGGCGCTGACCGCCTTCTTCCTGTTATTTGGAGGCATGCGCCTGTTGCGTCGGGAGCGGCGCGGCTGGTCGCTGCTCTTCCTGATCAGCGCCTTGCTCGTGCTCCTGGGCAGCGTGCCGCTGCCGGCCGGGCTGGCGCCCCTTTTCGGCGACATCCGGCGCGTGATCGACGAGATCGTCGTCAATGCCGGCATGCGCGGCATTCTTCTCGGCATCGCGCTCGGCACGATCACGATGAGCCTGCGCCTCCTGACAGGCATTGAGCGCCCCTACGAGCTATGAGCCAGGTCACCTGCAGCCAGTGCGGCGGCGCCAACCCGCCCCGGAGCAAATACTGCAACCTGTGTGGCCACGAACTACCGCCAGCGACCAGCGTCGTCTGCCCCCGCTGCCAGCGCGACAACCCGCTCCATCTGATGTACTGCGATGAGTGCGGCGCGCGCCTCCACGAGGCTGCGCCACCCCCCACAAGCGAGCGGCGGTCCCGCCCAGAGTCGGCGTCCACACGCGCGATCGACCTGCCCCTGCGAACCCCGGACGGTGACGAAGCCCTCTCCCCCCCCGACGCGATGGATTCGGCGGCGCTGACCGACTGGCTCCGCCTGGAGGGCATCGGTGGCGCTGCCCCTGACGCGCCGGAGGAAGACGACGGGCCGGCGTCCGGCCACCTTGGGAGTGAGGACCCGTCAGAGCTGATCGACGTGCCGGAATCGCCGGCGGACGCCGAGCCCTGGGAAGACGACGTCCTGTCCGCCGCGCTGCCAGCGGATGAGCCTGAGGCGTGGGCCGACCCGCCGGCCGAAGCTGGCGACGCGCCCTCGACGGCCGCAAGCCCATTCTCAGAGTTCGCCCGTTGGCTCGAAGACCAGGAAGAAGACGAACCACCCCCGGAGGTCGCCGCGCCGGCGCCAACGCCGGCGGACGAGCCCACCGAGGCGCCGGCACCGCCGGAGGATGAGCCCGACCCGGAAGCCGCCGGCTTCCAGCTGGACTGGCTCAACGAGGCGGGGCCGCCGATAGAATCGGCGGCGATTGATCTACCGGCAGCTGCCGGCGACTTGCCCGACTGGCTGGACGACGCGATGTCCGACGATGGGGTGAAGAGTGATGAAGCGGGCGACGCCTTCGCCGAGTTGCTTGCCGGCATGCCCACCGACCCGACCGCCGAGGCGCCGTCGCCCCCCGAAAGCCCGGTCGGCGCCGATGCGTGGTTCGACGGCGATGATGCCCTGAGTGGGGACGAATCCCTGGGCGCCGCGGAGGATACCGGCGAAGACGACGCAGAGGCAAGCGAGCCGGACTGGCTGGACGATTTTTCCTCGTTACCGACTGCCGAAGACGAAGCGGGCGCCCAGCCCTGGTTGAGCGACGCACAGGCGGACGATCTCGGCGCGCGCGCGAGGGACGAGTCGGACGCCGAGGCCACGCGGTTGGCCGCCGGTGATTTTCCGACCTGGCTGCAGGAGGCGTCGGCACGCCCTGATCCCGACGAGGGTCCCGACGACGGACCGGTGCCGGACTGGTTGAGCGGTCTGGCCGACGTCGCCCAGGACGGCGCGGATCTGCCCTCTCTTCCCGACGACCCGAGCGCACTGGCTGTGCCGGCTTCCGAAGCGCCGGCCGAGCCAGACGACCCGCTCGATTGGCTGGCGGAACTCGGTCTTGACGACCAGCTGCCGGACGAGCCGAACGAGATGGCGGACGCGGAGCTCGAGGACGAAAGCGCCGCCCTGGCGCCGGGCGCTGTCGACGCGCCGGTCGCGGCGGCAGAAGCGGGGGCGGCCGGCGAGGACGATGCCTGGGACGACTTCGACGACGAAGCGGTTGAGCCGGAAGCGGGCACATTCCAGCGGTGGCTAAAGGGCGCAGCCGTCGAGACGATCCCCGAGCCGCCCACCGTAAGCGAATTCGACCAGTGGTTAGACGACCCGGCGGAACTGGAAGCGGCCGAGCCAGACGGGCCGGAGCCGCCGGCGGCGATGCCGGCGCCGCCCGCTGTTGCGGATGGGCCGGACATACCCGAGTGGCTCCGCGGTCCAGACGGACCGGCTGAGCTGGCGTTGCCCGATCTGGATGGCTTGGCGGACGAACTGGAAGCCGCACCCGCCGAGCAACCCGGATCGGGCGGCCCGCCCGAGCCGGCGCCGGCAGCGCCGCCCGACGAACTACCTGACTGGCTCGCCACCATGCGCGAAGGGAATCTCGGGCCGGCAGGCGAAGAGGCGGCCCCAACTCGCCAGACTGGCCCGGCGTCCCGCCCAGAGTCCTTCGCCGACATCCCTGCAGACCTCGTCAGCGGCGAGCTGCCCGATTGGCTTCTGGACAGTCAACCATTGGACACCGATGGGCCCGGCCTGGGACTACCCGGCATCCTGGACAGCCCTGTTTCCGGCCCGGTCGATCCGTTGCTCGACGAGTCATTGCCAGAGTGGCTTCGCCCGGACGACGCTACCTTCAACGAAGCGCTCGACGCGGCGATGGCGGCGCGCAGCCGGCGGCCGAAGGGTGAGGCTTCTGGCGGTGAGTGGAGCGACTTCCTGGACGGCGCGACACTGGATGAACTGCCCGGCGATCTGGAGCTGCCGTCGGCCCGCGAGTTTGCCCGCATGGGCGACAAAGACAGCCGCTCGCTGGCTGCGGCCGACATCCCGGACTGGCTACAGCCGTACAAGCCCCGTGAGCTGCGGAAGGCGGGCGAAACGGAGCTGCCGGACGAGCCCATTGAGGAGTCTGGCCCGCTGGCCGGCCTGCGGGGCGTCGTGGACATCGAACCGCTGATCGCCGCGCCGCATACCGACGTGCGTGCGCCGGCCCCATTCGCCGTCTCCGCGGAGCATCGCGAGCAGGTGAAGCTCCTGCATCGATTGGCGGCGTCCGGCGGCGTCACCGCGCTCGACGTGGTGAGCGAGAGTGGGTCGGCGCTCTCGCGCGGTGCGCGGCTGCTGTTGGCGCTGGCCCTTCTGGCGACGGCGCTGCTCGGCGCCCTGGCGCCGTCCTGGCTGGCGGGGATAGCCGCGTCCTCCGCGCAGGCACCGGCCGCGGCGACGAGCGGCGCCCTGGAGGCGATCATGGCCAGTGCCGGCAGGCCGGTCCTGATCGCGTTTGCCTACACCCCCGCCTTCGAAGCGGAGCTGGCCCCCCAGGCCGAGCTGCTGCTGCGCCAGCTGGCGGCGCTCGATAGCCCGGTGTTGGCGATCAGCGGGTCCGCGGCCGGCGTAACGTTGGCGGATCGGGCCTTCGCGCGTGTGCCCGATGCGCGCGGGGTGAACCTGGGACTCCTGCCGGGAGAACTGGCCGGCCTGCGGGCGCTCGGGGCCTGTCTACGCGAAGGGGCCGCCTGTCAGACCGTGGCCGGCAAGCCGATGGACCTGGGGCAATTCGGCGCGGAGCCAGCCCTGTTGCTGGTCATCACCGGCGATCGGGGGAGACTGGTCGGCTGGATCGAGCAGGTGGCGCTGGTGACCGAGCGACCACTAGTGGCCGCGGTCACTCAATCGCTGGCCCCGGTGACTACCCCCTATTTCGTCAGCGGACGCCTGGCCGGCGTCGTGGGTGGTGAAACGGAGGCCGCGGCCTACGAGCGGCAGTGGCTCGGCGCGGGCGAGGCGATGAACAACCGGGCTGCGGCGAGCGTGCCGGCACGCTGGCTGGCCATTCTGCTACTCATCGGTGGCAACGCCTATCACCTGGCAAACGGCCTGCGTCGGCGGGGCCGGGGCAGCGGCGAGGCAGCGGCATGAGCGACCTGGTTGGCCTCCTTGTCGGCTTCCTGCTTACTTTGCTGGTGTTCAGCTACCTGTGGGGCGACAACCCCGCCTACCGCCTGGCGGTGCATCTGCTGGTCGGCGTGTCCGCGGCCTACGCGGCTGTCGTGACGGTTGAGCAGTTTCTCTGGCCCGTCTACCTCGCGCTGCGCCAGCCAGAGGGCCAGGATCTTCTCTGGCTGATTCCCCTGCTACTGGCCCTGTTGTTGCTATTGAAGCTGACACCGCGTCTGGCTCCGGCCGGCCGCAGCGCTGTCGCCTTCCTCGTGGGCGCCGGCGCGGCCGTTGCCGTCGTCGGCGCGGTGGCCGGCACCCTCATACCCATGGTCGTGCAGCCTGGAAGCGGTTGGCGCGGCTTTGTGGTGGCGCTGCTAACCATCACGCTGCTGGTCTACTTCCGCCTGACCCGGCAGAGCAGCCTCACCGGCCCGGGCTGGCTGGCGCTGCCCCGCTGGGAGAAGACGGCCCGCTTTCTGGGACGGAGCGTCCTGACGATCACGCTCGGCGCCGTGTTTGCCGGCGTTCTCAGCACCAGTCTGGTCCTGCTCGTTGACCGTGTCTCCTTCTTTGTCACCGAGATCGGGCGCCAGCTAGGAGGGCTGCCGTGAGCGGCGAGAATGTGCTCGTCACGACAGGCGCCAGCTTTCTGCTGACGGACATCGGCCACACGACCGTCACCGCAGTGCTATTCGAGATCGTCGACGGAGTCTATCGCTTCACGGCGCGCGGGCAGGCGCCCTCAACGCTGGCTGAGCCATGGGAGAACGCCGCGATCGGCGTGCGCAACGCCCTGTTACAGATGACAAGCCGGATCTCGCGCCCGTTGCTGGACGCGAAGGACTGGCTCATCATGCCCCAGAATGATCAGGGGGCCGGGGTCGATCGTTTCGGGGCCACCGTCAGTGCCGGCGAGCCGTTGCGCGTCATGCTGGTCGGGCTGCTGGACGATGTGAGCCTGGCCAGCGCCCGGCGGGTGCTCCAGACCTCCTACGCCCAGGAGATCGACTGCCTGAGCCTTACGGATAGCCGGAGCGAGGCGCAGCAGGTGGAAGCCCTGATGCAGCAGCGACCGGACGTGATTTTGATCGCCGGCGGCACTGACGATGGCGACCGGGACCGGGTGCTGGCCCGGGTAGAGACGGTGGCCATTGCCCTGGAGCTGGCGGGCCGGACGGATGTCCGCCGGCCACACGTGATCTTTGCCGGCAATCGGGCCCTGCGGGGCGCTGTTCAGGCCCAGCTGGGTGAGCTGGCGATGCTCCACCTCGTGGACAACATTCGCCCCAGCCTGGAGGTCGAAAACGTCCACGCGGCCAGCGCCCAGGTCGCGGCGCTGTACGAGGACCTGAAGGTCTCCACGCTGCCCGGACTGAGCGACGTCGCCGATTGGTGCGGCCAGCCGATGGTGCCCACGGCCCAGGCGCTGGCCCTGATCAGCCGCTTCCTGGCCAGCAGCCGGGAAGAACACGTCCTGACGATCGACGTCGGCAGCGACAGCGTGACGCTCGTCTCCGCCTGCCCGAACGAGTCGTGGCTCTCCGTGGCCACGGAACTCGGGTCCGGCCGCAAGCTGGCCGACGCGCTCGAGCGGGTCGATCCGGCGGATGTCATGCGCTGGATGCCGACGGCCGATGTGAGCGCGGAAGACACCCTGACCTACGCCCTGAACCGGACGCTCCGGCCGACGCGCGTGCCTCAGACAGAGGCCGAGCTATGGATGGAGAGCGCTTTTCTGCGCGAGCTCCTGCGGCTGGCTGCCACCGATGCCGGCAGAGCCTGGGCCTGGCCCAATGAGCGGCCGCGGCCATTTGACCGACTGATCCTGCGTGGCAACGTCTTCGCCGCCATTCCGCGCGCCGGACAGATCATCCTGGCGACGCTCGATGCCCTGCAGCCCACGGGCGTCTTCGCCGTGTCGCTGGACGCCTACGGCGTGCTGCCGGCGTGTGGCGCGCTCGTGACGACCGATCCCCTGGTGACTGTGCAGGCCCTCGGCCAGAACATCCTGGTCGAGATGGGCTGGGTCATCGCCCTGACCGGGCGCGGCCAGCCCGGCCAGTCCGCGCTCGAGCTGCGCCTGGAGGCAGAGGGGGGCACCCTGGAGGTCGACGTGGCGTTCGGGTCGCTTGAAGTATTGCCGCTCGCCCCCGGCCAGACGGCGCGGCTGACCGCCAAGCCGGCGTCGCGCCATTTCGACATCGGCCACGGCCCCGGCCAGGGCCGGACGCTGACGGTACGCGGAGGCCTGCTCGGACTGGTGATCGACGCCCGGGGGCGTCCGCTGCCCCTGCCGGCGGCGCCAGACGAGCGCCAACAGCGCGTGCGCCAGTGGCTGTGGGATGTCGGCGGCTAGGTGTTGACCATGTTGCACTGCACGACCGTCACTCACGTCCGCCCGCTGGCCCAGATCCGCCGGCCGCGCCTGTTGCCCGCCTTTGGCGAGGTCGTCGTGCGCCGCGGGCAACATGTCACGCCCGTCCAGGTCATTGCCCGGACGACTCAGCCGGCCCGGTACGTAATCGTCTACGGCAGCAGGGCGCTCAAGATCTCTCCGGAGGAGATGGCGGGCTTGCTCCGCGTCAAAGAGGGCGACGTCGTCGAGCATGGCCAGCCGCTCTTGGTGATGCAGGGGCGCCTCCGGCGCCGTCTCATCTTGAAGTCCCCGATCGACGGGGCCGTCGTTCAGGTAGGCAATGGGCGGATCGTCTTGCAGGAGCCTGGAGTCCCGATCGAGCTGCGCGCCCTGATCGAAGGGCGGGTCGTTAGCGTCCTGCCCGGCCAGGGGGTCGTGCTTGAGACGACAGGGGGCCAGATACAGGGCCTATGGGACAATGGGCGAGACGGCACCGGCAAGCTACGGCTGGCGGTGGCTGACCCGGGTGACCGGCTGACGGCGGATCAACTCAACGCGGAGTATCGGGGCGCCGTCGTCGCCGCCGGGCACGTCGCCGACACGGAAACGTTGGAGGCAGCCGAGGCGAACGGCGTGCGCGGGCTGATTCTCGGCAGCCTGCCGACAACACTGCGGCAGGCGGTCGCCGAGCTCTCGTTTCCGGTGCTCGTCACCGACGCGCTGGGGCCGGGAGCGATGGCCGCGCCCATCTTTGACCTGTTGCAGCAGTCGGCGGACCGAAACGTGACCCTTTTCGCCCGTCTGCGGGAGCGCCCGACGAGCCGGCCAGAGATCGTCATCCCGATGCCAGCAGCCGGGGGCGCCCAGGACGGCAAACCTCCGACAGAGATCCGGGCAGGACAGAACGTGCGTCTGATCCACGCCGCCTATCAGGGCCAGGTGGGTCGGGTCGTGCACACCTACGGCCTCGCCCGTTTCACGCCCCTGGGCAGCCGAGTTCCAGGCGCCGACGTGGCCCTGGGCAATGGACAAGTTGTCTTTGTACCGTATACTAATCTCGACGTAATCGCGTGACAGGAGGAGAACGATGGCTGATGATTTCTCGGATGAGTTCCTGGTCGAAGAAGAAGGTGGCGGAGCGGCCAACCGGCCGTTCCTAATCGCGGTCGGCGCGCTGGTGGCGATTCTCGTCCTGGCAATTGCCTGCACGGCGGTCTTCCTGCTGCGGGGCCGCCAGGCGGACAACGCCGAGGTCGTGGCCCGCGTGGCCACGAATGAGGCGATCGCCACGCAAAATGCCTTTGTGACGCAGACCCTCTCGGCCAGGGAGACCGAGGCGGCAATGCCGACCGAGACGCCCGTGCCGACGGAGACACCGCTGCCGACCGAGACGCCATTGCCTCCGCCGACGGACACACCCGCGCCAACCGAAACGCCGGTGGTGGTGATCGACGTCCCCGAAACGCCCACCCCCGATCTCAGTGGTGCCTTGGGCTCCGGTGGGGGCGAGAGTGGCGCATCCACCGGCACCGGGTTCACCGGCGGAGGCGGCGCTGGCGCTCTCTCCACGCCAACGCCCATCAGCGGCGCGGCCGAAGGTGGCGGCACCCTGCCGACCACCGGTATCGAGATATGGACCGCCATGGGCCTGGCCGCGGTGGCCCTTTTCCTGGCCATCGCCGCGCGTCGCCTGCGCACCCAGCTCTAGGACATACGCCGCTCCGTTTCTCCTCCGTGGCAACCCCGGTCCTATGACTTACGCGCCATGCGGGTGGGACGTCCCACCCG
>JBFGLK010000094.1:0-8918 GCA_041576195.1 Promineifilaceae bacterium (SeqCode) | reverse complement strand
TCAACTTCAACTGGGGCACCGGCGCGCCGGCCCCCGGCATCAACGTGGACAACTTCTCCGTTCGCTGGACGCGCAACCTGAACTTCACCTCGGGCCGCTACCGGTTCACGGCGACCTCCGACGACGGCGTGCGCGTCTACGTTCACGACCGCCTGGTCATCAACAACTGGAGCGATCACGCCGCCCAGACGGTCACCGGCGAGCTCGATCTGGCCGGCGGCAGCGTCCCGATCAAGGTCGAATACTACGACCGCAGCGGCATCGCCCAGGTCGTCGTCTCCTGGACGGCGGTGAGCGCGCCCCCGACCACACCGCCGCCCCCGGTGTCTGCCGGCACCGCCGTCGTCACCGTCGCCGACTACCTGAACGTGCGCTCCGGACCCGGCGTCAGCTACAACGTCCTGACCCAGGTCTACCCGGGCCAGATCGTCACCCTCACCGGCTACCGCAACAGCGCCACTACCTGGGTCGAGATCATCACGCCCGGCAACGTGCGTGGCTGGTCCAATGCCAGCTTCCTCTGGAGCACGACCGACTTCAAGAAGCTGACCTCCGTCGACGTCCCGCCGCCGACGAGCGGCATGACGGCCACCGTCAACGCTTACTTCCTCAACGTCCGCTCCGGCCCGGCGACGAGCCACACCCGGCTGACGACCCTCACCCAGGGCATGCGGGTCAACCTGACCGGCTTCCGCAACGCCGACGCCTCCTGGGTTCAGGTCAAGCTGGACGACGGCCGCACCGGCTGGGTCAGCAGCCGCTACCTGACCAGCACCATCACCTTCAGCACCCTGACGCTCTGGACTGGCTAATCCGGGGCGTACGGGGACGCCAGACGGCCTCGCCGGCGAGCAGTCGCCGGCGGGGCTTTTTTCTCGCTGCTGACCTTTCTCCCCATAATGAGTGATAATCGGCACTTATGCCGGCATGCGCTTTCTCGCTAAGATCACACCAGGGCCGGGGCGACGCCGCGATCGCGCGGCATGCCTGTTGCGGCCCATCCCACCCGGCCGACACGGGGACGAGGAGTGCTATGTTCGCCTGGATACGATGGCAACCGGCTCCCACGCAGGCGCTGCTGGCGCCCGGCGTGCCCTTCGCCTTCTGGGTCTGGCCGCCGGTGAGTGGGACCGTCTGGTGGCTATGGCTCCTCTACCTCCGGCTGGTCGCCCGGAGCCGCTCGGTCCCGCCCCGCCCCGGCCTCCAGGGAGAGGGCTGAATGGCAAGATGTCCCGCCGGTGTGCGCGCAAGGAGAGTGTGGCCATGAAGGACAGAGCGCTGACGCGCGTCGCGTGGCTGGGTTTGGGCGGGCTGACCGGCGCCCTGGCCGCGCTGAGGGGCTTCCCGCGGCGCCCGGAGATCCCCGAGCCGGCCGCCTTTGCCGTGCTGGAGGCGCTCCTGGCGCGACGACAGCGAGCGCTGCCGGCAGCCCTGCTCATGGGCCGCATCCACGCCCGCTACCGCGCGCTCTACACAGATCGGCCCCGCTTCGCCTCCCCGGCGCTGCGACGCCACCTGGAGCGAAACATCCTGCCGGCGCTGGCTGCCTACCAGGTGCTGCGCGAGGAGATGGCGGACGAGGAGGCGGCGCTGGCTGTCGTCGAGTCGGTTATCAACGACATGGTCCTGGCCGGGCCCTATCGCCTCTACTACGGGTTCTTCCGCCTGCCGTTCGCCTTCCGCGCCCTCAAATGGCTCACGCCGCGGGTGATGGCCCGCGACTTCCCCGCCGCGGGCTGGGACGTCCGCTGGGCCGCCCCGGCTCCCGGCCGCGTCGCCTTCGACGTCCACCGTTGCTTCTACCTGGACGTGCTGCGCCACTATGGCGCGCCGGAGCTCACCCGGGCCTTCTGCCAGGGCGACGACGTCCTGTTCGCCGCCTTCCCGTCGCACCTTGCCTGGGAGCGACGCCAGACTCTCGGGCGCGGCGACGATATCTGTGACTTCTGCTGGCGCGACTTGCGCGCCTCGGCCCGGGAGCCTATCCTGGTCAACGGGGATCGGCCCACGCCCATCCGGCCGGTCCGGCCGCCCCCGGAGTGATGCCATGAAGCTGACCGATCTCTGGCCCCTGGCCAACGCCGCGGAACGCGCCCTGGGACGACGTATCTGGCCGGCCATGGACGCGGCGACGGCCGATCTACCTGAGGGCAGCGGCATCGTCCTGCTGCCGGCAGCCACGTTCGCGCCGGACCCGATCTCCCCCTCCCGCCTGCGCGTCCGCAGCCCCTACACCGCCCCGCAGATCTACGCCGCCTGGCTGGCCGCCGCGGCCGAGGCCGGCCTGTTCGAGCCGTTGGGGGACGACCGCTACGCGCTCACCGATCTGGGCTGGCAGCGCGTGCAGGAGGCGGTGGGCGCCGCCTATCGCGTCATGGCCGACCTGGCACCGCTGCCGCCCGCGAAGCTGGAAGACCTGGCCGCCCTCCTCCACCGCCTGGTCCTGGCCAGCCTCTTCGCCGACGAGCCTGCCGGCAAGTGGAGCATCGTCCACAGTCGCCGGCTGGACCCGACGGAGCTGTCGCAGCCCGTCATCCGCATCGACCAATATCTGTCCGACCTGAACGCCTTCCGCGACGACGCCCACCTGGCCAGCTGGAAGCCGTATGGCGTGCCCGGGCAGGCCTGGGAGGCGCTCACGCTGCTCTGGCGCGGGGCGATGGACGATCTCACTGCGCTACACGAAAAGCTGCGTCGGCGCGGGTACGACGTCGCCGACTACCAGACGGCCCTCGGCGAACTGGTCGAGCGGAGCTGGCTGACGGCGACCGGCAACCGCTACCGCCTGACCGACAAAGGTCAGGCCCTGCGGCAGCTCGCCGAAGAGGAGACCGACCGCCTCTTCTTCACCCCCTGGGCCTGCCTCAGCACCGGGGAGCTGGCCGACCTGGGCGCGCTGCTGACCGGGTTCCGCGACGCCCTCGAGGTCGCCTGACAATCTGCCACCCCACCCGTCGCCTTGACATCGCCATCTCCGCGTGCCCCAATCGTCACGCCGGCGTCAAGTAACGCCGCCGCCATCGCGCTACACTATCGATCGTCGACGTCGCGCATCGCCGCGCCTTCCCGCCAACCCGACGCCAACAGAGGCGAATGGTCATGAGCAACGACGTGGGGTGCGTGCTGCGCCACCGCTTTGAGCCCGAAACCGGGGCGGTCCTGCCCCTTCGCTCGGGCGACTCGAACTGGGAGTGCGCCGTCTGAAAGGGGGGCGGACGGGGGCCGTCGCCGCTTCCAGATCCTTGGCGATCGGCGGGCAGATCGACCGCTTCATTCCGGCGCCGCCGGCAGCCTTGGCAGGCGCCCCATCAGAGAAGGAGTGAGCCATGGCGAATGGCGCGTCGTTTCGCAAGGGGTGGCTGGCCCTGGTGCTGGCGGGCGGCCTGCTCGCCGGCGGGCTGCGCGGCACGGCCGGGCTGGTGGCCGCCGAAACCGGTCAGCTGCCCCGGCGCGTGCGAGACATCAACCAGAACACCAACCCGGCCCTGCCCGAGCAGATGGCCCTGTTCAACGGTCTCCTCTACTTCGCCGCCACCGACGGCACAAGCGGCGTCGAGCTGTGGCTCAGCGACGGCACCGCTGCCGGCACCACCCGCGTCAAGGACATCCGGCCCGGCATCACCCCCTCGCTGCCCGCCAACCTGACGGTCGTCGGCGATGCGCTCTTCTTCACCGCGGAAGACGGCATCCATGGGCGGGAGCTCTGGCGCACGGACGGCACCGAGGCCGGCACCGTCCTGGTGCGCGACATCAACCCCGGCGACGGCGACGGCGGGCCCAAGTTCCTCACCGCCTTCGGCGACCTGCTCATCTTCACCGCCAACGACGGCGCGACCGGCTGGGAGCTGTGGCGCAGCGACGGCACGGAGGCCGGCACCCAGCTGGTGCTGGACATCAGCCCCGCCCCGCTCACGCCCGGCCCCGGCGCCTTTACCCCCGCCGGCGCCTTCTTCTTCTTCGCCACCGACGACGCTGTCACCGGCTATGAGCTGTGGCGCAGCGACGGCACCGCCGCCACCACCCCCCGCGTTAAGGACATCTTGCCCGGCCCCAACTCCTCCTATCCTGGCTACCTGGTCGTCATGGACGGCATTCTCTACTTCTCCGCCACCGCCGCCAACGGCACCCTGCAGATCGAGCTCTGGCGCAGTGATGGCACCGAGGCCGGCACCTATCAGGTCACGGACATCGACGGGCCGGGAAGCAGCGGCGTGCCCCTGTTCCTCACGGTCGCCGGCGGGCGCCTCTTCTTCAGCGCCACCGACGCGACCTATGGGCGCGAGCTCTGGGCCAGCGACGGCACCGAGGCCGGCACGGCCATCGTCAAGGACATCTTCCCCGGCGGCGGCCTCGATGCCGGCAGCCTGCCGTTCTACCTGACCGCCGTCGGCGACCTCGTCTACTTCAGCGCCAGCGACAACGTGCAGAACAGCGAGCTGTGGCGCAGCGACGGCACGGAGGCCGGCACGGTCAAGGTCAAGGAGATCAACCCGGCCGGCCCAGGCTCGCCCGGCCCGTTCGTGCCCGTCGGCGGACAGATCTACTTCACCGCCTACGACAATACCCACGGCACCGAGCTCTGGGTCAGCGACGGCACCGGCCCCGGCACAGCGCTGGTCAAGGACATTCAGCCCGGCGTCGGCGCCCCGATTCCTACACAGCTCACCGCCGGGCCCGGGTTCCTCTACTTCGCCGCCGACGACGGGCTCCACGGCGGCGAGCTGTGGCGCAGCGACGGCACCGAGGCCGGCACGCGACAGATCGTGGACCTCAACCAGGTGACCGCGTCCAGCTCTCCCTTTCAATTGACCGCCATGGGAGGCCACGTCTACTTCGCCGCCATCGGCCCGGACGGCGGCGAGCTGTGGCGCAGCGACGGCACGGAGGCCGGCACGGTCCAGGTGCGCGACATCCGCCCGGATGGCAGCGGCTACCCGTCCGAGCTGACCGTCTTTCAAGGCCTGCTCTACTTCGCCGCCGTCGGCAGCACCGGCGAGCAGGAGCTCTGGCGCAGCGACGGCACCGAGGGCGGCACCGGCCTGTTCCTCGACCTGAATGGCTCCCTCTCGTCGTCCCCACAACAGCTAACCGCTGGCGGCGACTGGCTCTATTTCACCGCCACCAGCGAGAGCACCGGCTTCGAGCTCTGGCGCACCGACGGCACCGGGCCGGGCACGCTGCGCCTGACCGGCTTCACTCCGACCTATCCCCAGATCGGCTATCTGACGCCGGCGCCGGGTGGCCTGCTCTACTTCGCCGCGGACGACGGCATCCACGGGGTGGAGCTGTGGCGCACGGACGGCACGCCGGCCGGCACCACCCTGGTCAAGGACATCAACCTGGCCGGCGACGCCTCGCCCTCCCACCTGCGCTTCCACGACGGGCGCCTCTACTTCAGCGCCCGGGACGCCACACGCGGTAAAGAGCTCTGGATCAGCGACGGCACCGAGGGCGGCACGACTCTGCTCAAGGATATCGCCGTCGGGCCGGCCGAGTCCTTCCCCTCATTCCTGACCGTCGTTGGCGGGGTCGTCTACTTCGACGCCGATGACTTCGTGCACGGTCGCGAGCTGTGGCGCACGGATGGCACCGCTGCCGGCACTACCCTGGTCAAGGATATCTACCCGGGCGACACGAGCAGCCCCGGCTGGTACACGCCCATGGGCGGCGTCCTGATCTTCGCGGCCAACGACGGCGTGCACGGGCACGAGCTCTGGCGCAGCGACGGCACCGCTGCCGGCACCGCGCTACTGGCGGATCTCAACCCGACCGGCAGCGGGGACCCGCAGGAGATGGTGGTGCTGGACGGCGCGCTCTACTTCCGGGCCAGCGACGGGCAGGCGGGCATCGAGCTCTGGCGCAGCGACGGCACCGCTGCCGGCACCCGGCAGCTGGGGCAGATCAATCCCTATCACGATGCCACGCCCTGGGCGTTGACCGTCGTCGCCGGCCGCCTCTTCTTCGCCGCCGACGACGGGCTCACCGGTCGCGAGCTGTGGGTGGTCGTCAACCTGGATCGCCAGGTCTTCGTCCCCATGCTGCGCCGCTAGGGCCCGCCCGCCATAAGACTGTAGAGACGGCCCTTGACGCCCTAAGCGGCGAAAAACGGCACCAGCGTGCCGAGGATGGCGGCAGCGGCGAAATTGAGCGCGATCTTGTCCGACATGAGCGCCGTGCGTGTCATCAGCGCCACGCTGCTGACGACCGCCGCCTCCCCGACGGCCAGGGCCAGGAACAGGGCGGGCGACGCCAGCCAGCGGTAGATGAGACCGGCCACAGCGCCCAGACCAAAGGCGACCAGTACCATCGCGCCGGTAATGGTGTAGGCGGCCGCCTGGTCCGACATACTCCCCAGCCCGTCTTCCCCCCGCACCAGGTCGATGAAGGCCTGCCCGCGCAAGGCCATGTAGACAATGAAGACCAGGGCCAGCGGCAACCCGGCCAGTAACCCGGCCGTAACCTCGTCCATCGCGTCCTCCCCGGCGCCACGCGACGCCAACGGATCCAGTATGGCACCCCGTCCCACCGCTGTCAACGGACTATACAGCGCGCCCCGATCTGTGCTATCGTAGGGGCCAGCCTCCGCCAGGTCGAGCTTTCCTTCATTTCCAGAGTGCAGGGGCCGGGGACAGGAGGAAAGCCCCGCCCTGATCGTCGATCGCCAAGAGGAGTTTCAACATGCTGGTCAAATCGCGCATGTCGCACCCGGTCATCTTCATCCGGCCAGACGAGCCCATCATGGAAGCGCTGCAACTGATGCAACGCGAGCGCATCCGGCGCCTGCCCGTCGTGAAGGACGGCCGCCTGGTCGGCATCATCTCCGACAAAGACCTGCTTCACGCGTCCCCGTCAGACGCCACGTCCTTGAGCGTCTGGGAGATCAACTACCTGGTCAGCAAGATCACCGTCCGCGACGTGATGACGCGCGAGGTCCTGACGGTCAACGAGGACACCCCGATCGAGGAGGCCGCCCGGGTGATGGCGGACAACAAGATCGGTGGTCTGCCCGTCATGAGCAACGGCCAGGTTGTGGGCCTGATCACGGAGACCGATCTGTTCAAGATCTTCCTGGAGATGATGGGGGCCCGGGACAAGGGGGTGCGGGTGACCGCGCTGGTGCCCGATCGGCGCGGTGAACTCGCGGCCCTGACGCAGGCGATTGCCGATGCCGGCGGCAGCTTCATCGCCTTCGGCCAGTTCATGGGCGATGATCAGACCAACCGTGTGGTCACTTTCAAGGTGGTCGGGTTGGACGCGGCGACGGCGCAGGCGGCGATCGGGCCGCACATCATCCGGCTGATCGACATTCGCGAGTGATCGCGTGAAACTGCCGGGGAGATGCCCCGGCAGTCCCCCCAATCCCATTTGTGAGTTAGACGATATGACATCTGTCGCGCCGGTTCGGCGACATTCGTCGCTGCCCGCCGGCATCCGTCCGCGCTAGCCTACTCATGTATTCGGATGTGCGAGTACATACATACAGGAACGCGCATGACCCTGCCCACCTTGGACGAACTCAACCTGCTACACGCCAACATCTGCCAGGCGCTCGGCGACCCGAAACGGCTGCAGATCCTATACGCCCTCGGCGCGCAGCCCCGCCACGTCACCGCCCTGGCCGAGGCGCTGTCCACCCCCCAGCCCACCATCTCCCGCCACCTGCGCGTCCTGCGCCACTCCGGCCTCGTCGGCAGCGAGCGTCAGGGCCCGGCCGTTGTCTATGCCCTGGTCGACCGGAACATCATCGCCGTTATGGACACAATGCGCGTCCTCCTGCGCAAACTCCTCGATCAACAATCGGACGTGATGGCACCCTGACCATCACGACACAAGACCTGAGAGCACTGCAGGCTGCGCCCCTACGAACCCTCTGACTACCTGACTCATCCGGGAGCCCCAGGAAGACCTTGCGCGACGTGGTGCCGACCCCAATCCCGAGGCCTTCGAGCTGAGCTACACCGAGAAGGTAAAACTGGAGCAGCAACGCGCCCCCACCAGCGGCGGCTGCGGCTGATTGCACCGACCTCCTGTTTGCCAGCGGCCCGTGCCACGCCTTGTCGGGTGGCGGGTACGGGCCGCCCGGTCTTGCCGCATAGTCGTGTAGTCGAAGAGTCCATCGTCGCGGAACGGCAATACACTCCCAATCGCCCCGACGCTTACGAGAGCTCTCTCACGCACCAGCGGCACTCCGCATTCCGCAATCCCCACACACCCTTTTCGCCTCGATCGGGGTTATCATTACCACAGCATGGAACCTGAGGTAACGCCCCCCGCCCCCTCGCGCCTGGAGCAGGCGGCGGCCTCGCGCAAGGTGATGGCCTCCGTCCTGGCCGGCATCCTGGCCGTCGCCGCCATCCTGATCTGGCTGGCGCCGGTCGAGCAGGCGCTGGGTGCCGGCATCAAGATCGTCTACGTGCACGTCGCCCTGGTCTGGGCCGGTATGCTCTGGCTGCTCTTCGCCGGCGTGCTCGGCCTGGCCCGCCTGGCTACCGACCGCTGGGGGCTCTCTTCCTGGCTGGACATCGTCGGCCGAGTCGGCTTCGGGCTTTATGCCCTGGCCACCGCCGTCAGCCTCTGGGCCGAGGTGGTCAACTGGGGCGGCATCCTCTGGGAGGAGCCTCGCACGCGGGCCATGCTCTCGGTCCTGGCCGCCGCCATCATCGTCCAGGTGCTCCACACCTGGCAGCCCACCCGCCCCCGGGTCCAGGCCGCCCTACATGTCGCGCTCGCCGCCTTCCTGCTCGTCGAGACGCAGACAGCGGGCCTGGTCTTCCATCCCGCCGATCCCATCGGCGCCTCCACCTCGACGGCCATCCGCCTCACCTTCTACAGCCTGTTCGTCCTCTTTCTCATCGCCGCCCTCTGGCTCACCGGCTACTTTCGCACCGGCACGTCTTGATGCAACACCCTACGGGTGC
>JBFGLK010000093.1:0-8931 GCA_041576195.1 Promineifilaceae bacterium (SeqCode) | reverse complement strand
GGCGGCCAGCGCCGCCGCCGCGTCGACCTTGCGCCGGAAGAAGCGGCGGTCGACCGCGTCTTGCACCCGGCGACGCAACGGGGCGAACAGCGCGGCCGCGAGCAGCGTCGAGAGCACGACCGCCAGCGGCGACCCCTGGCCGCTGACGGCCTCGAAGAGCTGCTGCAGGAGGATGACGCTGCCGGCATACACCAGGCTCAACAGCCCCGTCAAGACGCCGTACACCAGCGTCTTGCGGATGATGACGTCGATGTCCCAGAGTCGATAGCGCAGGACGGAAACGCCTATGCCTATCGGCAGCGCCGTGAACGCGATGGTGTCCAGCTCGGCCGGGTAGGCAATCACCAGTCCGAGCACCATCAAGGGCACGAAGGCCACCACCAGGCCGAAAAGAAACCACCGGGTCTGCTTTCGCTGGGTCCCATTGGAGACGCGAACGTAGCGGAAGAGCTGGGCCACGCCAACGATGAGCAGGAGAGGGAAGATCAACCCCTCGAAGAGTGGCTGCAGACCCGAAACGAGAGCGGCGACGGCCGGGTCGGTCACCGGCAGTTTCGTCGCCAGGTTTAACAAGAACAGCAACGCGAACAGGCCCAGCAGCGGCCCAAGCACCCAGACGGCGCGACGGGGCACGGGCCGACCGTCCGGAAAAAGATACAGCCAGGCGAAGAACAGGGGCCAGACGAGGCCGCCAACCTCCCAGGCAGTGACGGCTGCCGCCGAAAGCTCCGCCCCGTAGATCGCCGTCCCCATGAAAGCGGAGCCCCCCAGCAAGAGCACATAGGCCGTCAGCAGCCCGAAGCCGGTGCGCACACGCCACCAGACAAGCCAGGCGACCAGCGTGAATACCAGGCAACTGAAGCCGGCAACCGTCACGCTGATCCTGGCCCAGTTGGCCACCGTGATCCCGAGGGCGGCAGCGCCGCTGGCGGCCGCTTCAGCGGCCGCGAGGCCGTTCACCACGTCCGTAGGCAGGGCGCCGATTTCCGCCCGCTGCAGGAACTGCGGCACACTGGCCAGCCAGAGAGCCCACAGGAAGAGCAGGCAGCCAAGCCAGAATACGCGCACTGTTGAGAAGAAAGGACCGGTCGACCTGGACCTCATCGTCTCTCGCTCCGCGATGCCAGCCACAGAGTGACCTCCTCCGGTTGCATGGCCTCCTGCACCACGCCGGCCAGGCGGGCCGTCAGCGCGTCCAGGTCCGTCTCGTCGCGCGCGGCGGCGGCGAAGGCGGCCAGCGCCGCCGCCGCGTTCACCTTGCGCCGGAAGAAGCGGCGGTCGACCGCGTTCTGCACCCGGCGGCGCGACGGGGCGAACAGCGCGGCCGCGAGCAGGGTGGAGAGCACCACCGCCAGCGGCGACCCCTGGCCGCTGACTGCCTCGAAGAGCTGTTGCAGGAGGATGACGCTGCCGGCATACACCAGACCCAAGAGCGCCGTCAAGACACCATACACCAGCGTCTTGCGGATGATGAGGTCGATGTCCCACAGCCGGTAGCGCAGGATGGCGATCGCGAAGGCGATGGGTATCATGACACCACCCGCCCAGGATAACGTCGCCCAAAACACCGTTGTCGACAAGGCGTTAGCCAGAGCATCCGCTGCTGGCGCACGGTCGGGCGTCAAAGGGACGAGGAATCCATATGCCAGCACGATCGGCGCCAAAAGCCCGACTGAATAGACGATCCATTTGGTCTGGATGCGCTGGAGGGGGTCGGCGCGCCGGAAGTAGCGATAGATCTGGCTGCCAATCGCGCTAAGGACCAAGGGGATCGGCAGCCACCAGTTGTTCGCCGCGGCAAAGAGAGAGTTCAGTCCAGGCAACCCAACAAGATTGAGCCCGATCCAGGGCAGAATCAGCCAGCGTGTCCAGCGCGGCACAAAACGGCCGTCGGGGAAAAGGTAGAACAGGATGAAGGTGAGCTGCCAGGCGATGGCGCTGAGCGGCTGTGACAGGATGGCAAAGGCTGGAACGACAGACATGGCGGCCTTACTGATACTGTTTGCGTAAGCGGTAGCAACGAAAGTCAACGCGACGTAAACTCCGAACCTTGTCCGCGGCCCACGGGACAGGATGACGAGACCGAGAGCGATGTAGACAAGATAACTTGCGCTGTCGCGAGTGAATTGAATCCAAGGCACGGTCATGGGGGGCCAGCCGAGTTGGGTCGTGGCCGCGGCCAGCGTCTCCGGGGTCCAGGCCTGCGTTGGCACGAACTCACCTGAGTTGGCGGCCGCATACGTCGGGAAGAACCAGACCCCGACGATCATCGCGGCGACGGCTATCGCGGCCAGGGCGACCACCAACCATTGGGTGAGTTGCAGACCAGGGGGTGGGGTCCGCAAACCAGGATTTGCCGGCATAGCGGACTCCTCTTCGCTCATCGCAGCCACACCCCTACGTGCTCAGGTTGCAGCGTTACCTCGACCACCTGCGCCAGCTCGGCCGTCAGCTGGTGCAACTCGACCTCATCCTGCGCCGCGGCGGCAAAGTTGGCCAGGACCTGCCGGGCATCATACTTGCGCCGGAAGAAGCGGCGGTCGACGAGGGTCTGCACCCGGCGGCGCACCGGGTTGAACAGGGCGGCGATGGCCAGCGTCGACACCACCACCGCCAGGGGCGACTGCGTCACGCCTGTCAGCGCCCCAAACAGTCGCTGGAGGAGCACGACGCCGCCGAAGTAGACCAGCCCCAGCACCGCTGTCAGCAACCCATAAACCAGCGTCTTGCGGATGATCACGTCGATGTCGTATAGGCGATAGCGCAAGATAGAAACCGTAATGGACAAGGGGAATACGACCAGGAACGCCGTCCAGGCAAAGAAGCCCAGCGATTCACTGAGGTTCGCTTCGGAAAGCACCGTGTAGGAGACGATAGCCAGGGCCACCGGGGGAACCGTCACGGCCAGGCCAAAGACGACCCACTTGATCTGCTGGCGCTGAGCCGCATCAGAGGCGCGGAAGTAGCGGACGATCTGAGCCACCGGGGCCGTGATCAGCAGCAGCCCGAGCAGCGCGATCCCGCGCTCCATGTATGCTTGCTCGAAGAAAACGTGCCCGAATTGGATGCCAATCTGGCCGGCTGCTGCCCAGCGGGTCCAACGCGGTGTGAAACGCCCATCGGGAAAGACATAGAACAGACACAACAGCGTCGAACTTGAAATCGCGCTCAGAACGAGCTCAAGGCGCAGGACGAGCGGCTCGGACCCGAAGACCACCTGAAAGGTGTCGATGGAAAGGGTCATCATCAAGGTCACTGAGAGGAGGCCCGCCACCCAGTCGTCAGAACGGCGCCAGAAGATGAAGAGGGCGAGGAGCAGGTAGAAGGCGGCCAGTCCGACCTCCCACCAGCCCGCTGCGCCTTGACGGGCTGCCTGCAGGTCATGAGCTATGCCGGGAAAGAAGAGCGCGATAAAGACGACAGCCACGGACGCCCACAGCACGCGAAGGAGACGCAGCCGGCGGCCGGTGAGGCGAGCGCTGCTCCCCGCTGCCGGCACGTCCGTCTGAAGGTGGGTCGTAGTGTGGTTCATGAATGGCCTCGCGTGATCCTTGGTATCAGCGCTTAAGCCACAAGGAGACGCCGTCTGGCTGCATCGTCTCCTGAGTGACGGTCACCAGGCGCGCCGTCAGCGCGTCCAGGTCCGTCTCGTCGCGGACCGCGGCGGCGAAGCCGGCCAGCGCCTGGGCCGCGTCGACTTTGCGCCGGAAGAAGCGCCGGTCGACCGCGTTCTGCACCCGGCGCCGCAGCGGGCTGAACAAGGCGGCGATGGCCAGGGTGGAGAGCACGATGGCCAGGGGGGACTGCTGGCCACTGATGGCCTCAAAGAGCTGCTGCAACAGGATGACGCTGCCGGCATACACCAGCCCCAAGAGCGCCGTCAGAACCGCGTAGACCAGCGTCTTGCGGATGATGACGTCGATGTCGTAGAGCCGGTAGCGCAGGATGGCCAGGGCGATGGCGATCGGGATGATCAGGATCGTCAGCGGTAGCAGCACGCCCACCAGGAGCGCCCATCGAGACGACTGTTCCGACACAAACAGAGAGGGGGAATAGAAGCCGGCAAACAGTGCGCAGGCGTAGAGCAGCCACTTGATCTGCTGCCGTTCCAGCCTGCCGGCACGGCGGAAACGAACGAAGAGCGAGCCCACACACAGCACCGTCAGAACCAACAGGCCGCCACTCCAGAGGGCGCTGAACGTCGGGCTGGCAAACGGGTCGTGCGCGATGAAGCCAATCGGGTTGACCACCGACCATTGGTCTTGGTAGCTCAACTCGCGGGTAAATGTGGCCAGGAAGATGAGAAAGGCGCTCATGCCGAGGCCAAGCGCGATCACCCAGCGCCAGCGGGGTGAGAGCGGGCGGCCCGTAGGGAAGAGCAACGGAATGAAGACAACCGGCACGATCAAGAGCAGCCAGCCCCAGCTCTGAAGCCACAGGTTCAAGAGCAGTACGAACGACGGATCGGCCGGCGCGACCGCGAAACTGCTCAGATAGCCTTCAGACGGCAGCGCTCCGAGGAGCGCCGGGCCCAGCAGCAACCAGCCGATAGCATTCCCTGGCTGGCGGGCGATGATCAGCGTCCCCGGCAAGGCGAAGATGAGCGGCAGGGCCGTCCAGACCGCGATACCCGCCAGCGTGAGTGCGTCTTGCCCCTGCGCGTTGGCTAGCTGCCAGGCCAGGTTGGTCCCCGCGCCCAGGGCGATCAGGCCGCAGAGCGCCCAGGCCAGCCAGGTGTATCTGGATGTAGGCCAACGCATCATGTGTGCTTGCTCCAAGGAACGATCGCAGCACGTTCCAGATAGTCCGATCATAGCGGCGCCGCGCCAGGGCGCATCGGTCAATTGACGGGGACTGTGTACTGTACTGGGCACTGCCGGGGAGATTCCCCGGCAGTGCCCCATGTAACGGCGCCCTACGGCGTGATCGTCAGCTGATGCACCATGCCCATGGCGAAGTGCGGGGCCATGTCGTGCTCCGGGCTGGGCAAAAAGCAGATGAGCACGTAGTTGCCTGCGTCAAAATGGAGGGTGGTATAAGTCGTAGCGCCGGGGGAGACGAAGGTGCCCGCCACGTGGTCCGCCGGCGGTTCGCCCTCAGGCGGTCCCTCGGCGCTGAGTATCTCCTGGAACTGCTCGAACGTCGCCCCATCGCGCAGGCGGAAAACCACCATCTCGTGCATCTCCGTGCCCTTGTTGCTCACGCGCAGCAGCTGGTCGCCCGCCTTGATGTCGCCGTCGATGGCGAAGGCGTAGTTGAGCAGGTCGACCGAGGCGGCGGCGGCCGGCAGGTCGTCCTCGCGGGCGCCATTGGCCTCGTCGGTCACGGTGAACGTGCCGACCATGCCCTGGGCGGCGTCCGGCGGGGCGTCTTCAGCCTGGCCGAAGGAGAACATGCCGTACTGGCCCGGCGTCAGGTGGCTGATGAACGCCTCCTGATCCCCGCCGGCCGCCGTCGCCCCACCGACGAAGATCGTCCATGCTGGCGGCGCGCCCTCGGACTCCAGCAGCGCCATCACGTCGTCCATCGTCTTGCCCTGTTCCAGGCGAAACAGGATCAGGTCGTGGGCCAGCTCGCCCTGGTTGTCGAAGACGATCCGCGTCCAGCCGCTGGGCACGGTCGCCGGGTTGGTGTAGCTGTGCTCTTGGCCGACGACGGTCAGGTCGGGCAGCCCCGCCCGGCCGCCGCAACCGATCAAGAGGAGGGCCAGCAGGCCCCAAAACAGAAGACCGATCTTGTACCGATTCATCACGATTCTCTCCTTTTCAGGTGGACTGCCGGGGATTCTCCCCGGCAGTATGCACTCTCCAGCAGTGTCAGCGCGGGCCCCGCCCCGCCAGCCTGGCGCGCAGAGCCTGGCGGCGGCGCCTCTGCACCTGGAGCCACCGTTCCCGCCACCAGAGCAGTGCGCGCGACCGCCAGGATGGGCCAGAGGGCGCCGCTTGCTTCGCCAAGCGGTGCAGTTCGCCATCCCGATAACGATCATTCAGGCGCTGTCGCGTCAGCTGCCGATCCGCCTCGTAGTTTCCACCCATCTCAGGCCTCCATCCTACATAGCTGAGCGAATTGAGCCGGATCGTCGACTTCGAAAGGTCCCCCTCGGGAGGTCAATGAGGGACACAGCCTTTAGACGGCCAGCCCTGGGTGGCGAACGACTCTCGATCCTGGAAACGGGTTTGCATCCCGTGATGCCGGCAGCCCGGCGAGTAGAGAATGGCTCAGACACATTCTCTTGGCTGCTCCCGACGATACACGAACAGCGTCCACCAATCGTTACGAACCGAAGACGCAGCCAGGAGAATTCGCGGCTGTGTTCCCGTCTCCCCGGCCATGCTATCGTTCGCCCCGGCTTCCCGACCCGCGGTCGGGTCCGGGCGGGGACGAAGCAGCTGCCACTTGAACCCCAGCCGCCCTGCAGCAGAATGGAGCGACGAAGCGCATGATAAACACGGCCATCTTGTACTGGGTACTGCCGGGGTGATTCCCCGGCAGTGTCAGCGCAGGCCCCGCCCCGCCAACCAACCTAACAGCGCGCCGTAGACGACGTGGCCCAGGAGGAACTGCCATGCCGGCATCTCCAGCAACGCCGAGCCGGCCGCGGCCAACCCGCCGCCGGTGGCCAGGGCCCAGATCGCCACGGTATAGACCACGCCCGCGAGCCATGCCGGGGCGGCCCACCGCCGCCACAACAGCGCCAGCAACAGGCCGAAGCCCAACCCCAACGCCGCCGACATGGCCAGGTGAGCCAGTAACCCGGTGAACGGCACCCGGCCGCTGCCCGGATCGAAACGCCCCAGCACAGCCGCCGGGCCGTCGCCGGTCAACCAGCCCGTCAGCAGCAGGGCCGCGGCCATCGCCAGCCCGCCCGCCACGCCGCCCAACACGCCGGTCACTGCGGCATCGCCCGTCGAGAAGTCCGGCCGGGTCGTAACTAACTGTCTGTTCATCGTTGTCAGCCTCCTTCACTGCCTCCACGATAGCCGGGCAGCGTCCCCGGATCGTTACGAAATGGGCAGACCGGGGGAATCTGTGACTCGCCGCCGGCCCATGCTATACTTCGCCGCGGCCCGGGGAAGTCTGCCAAGCCCCGGTCAGCGCGCCATCGGCAGTCACATAGGAAACTCGCGGATGCTCACGACGGCTCTCTTCAACCTGGCCATCATCGCTTTGGCCGTCTATCTGCTGGCCATCATCACCGACGAGTACTTCGTCGCCAGCCTGGACCAGATCTCGCAGCGCCTCAAGCTACCGCACAGCGTCGCCGGCGCCTCGCTCATGGCCGTGGGTTCGTCGGCCCCGGAGCTGGCCATCGCCCTGCTGGCCCTGTTCACCGGCGGCGGCGAACACAGCGACGTGGGCATCGGCACGATCGTCGGCTCCGCGGTGTTCAACGTCCTCGTGATCACGGGCGCGTCCGCCATGGTTCGGCCGGTGCAGGTGACCTGGCGCGTGGTGGTGCGCGACGTGGTCATGTACGTGGCCTGCATCGCGCTCCTGCTGGCCACGTTTCAGGATGGCCGCATCGTGCCGCTCGAGGCCCTGGCCTACCTCGCCCTCTACGGGGTTTATCTGTACATTCTGCTGAACTGGGAGTCCATGGTCCCCGGCACGGAAGAGGACGTCATCGAGCTGGTGGAGCAAGAGATCGCGGAGGAGCGCGTGCGGGCCGGGCTCTACTTCCGCGTGACCAACGCGATCAGCCGGGGCATCGGCCTCTTCACCGGCAATCCGCACAACGGCTACCTGCGCGCGTTTCTCGTCTCCATCCTGCTCATCGTCGGCCTGAGCTACGCCTTGATCCAGGCCGGCGTGGCCTTCGCCGGGGCGCTGGGCGTCCCGCCCGTGATCGTCGCCCTGACGATCCTGGCTGGCGGCACCTCAGTGCCCGACATGTTCGCCTCGGTCGTCGTCGCCCGACAAGGCCGGGGCGAGATGGCTGTGGCCAACGCGGTCGGCTCCAACATCTTCGATATCCTCATCGGCCTCGGCCTGCCCTGGCTGCTGGCCATGGCTTTCCGCGGCGAGGCCGTCCTGGTCGGCACGGCCGGTCTCTGGCAATCGACCCTGATCCTCCTGGGCACCGTATTGCTCCTTTTCCTGTTTCTCACCACCGGCCAGCGCCTGAGCCGGGGCGAGGGCTTCGCCCTGGTCGCGGTCTACATCGGCTACGTCGTCTGGGCCTACGCCAACGGGGGCTAGTGGAGAGGAGGGTTGGCGACGAGGCGATGAGCAACGTGCGAGTCAGACTCTTCGGCGCGCCGCAGCTGCAACGGGGTTCGGACCTCGTGCAAACGGACACGCGCAAGGCCGTGGCCCTCCTGGCCGTGTTGCTGCTCGACGGCCCACAGGGACGGGAATCCCTGGCGGCCTTGCTCTGGCCGGAGCTAGACGAGCAGCGCGCCCGGGCGGCGCTGCGCCGCACGCTGTCCCCACTGCGGGCGGCGCTGGGCAAGAGCGTGCTGGAGGCCGGGCGCGACCTCGTCGGCCTGGCGCCCGGCGCGTCCGTCTGGAGCGACGTCACCGCATTCCGCGACGGCCTGTCACGCGTGGCGGCGCATCACTCCGCCGGCGCGCCGCTGTGCCCAGCCTGCCGGCACGAGCTGGAGGGGACCGTCTCGCTCGCCACGGACGACTTCCTGGCCGGCTTCTCCCTGCGCGACAGCCTGCCCTTCGACGACTGGCAACAGCTCCGGGCGGAAGGCTTGCGCCGCGCGTTGGCCGGGGCCCTGGCGCTCCAGGTCGCGGACGGCATCGCCCGCGGCGACTTCGCCAGCGCCCTCACGCCGGCGCGACGCTGGCTGGAGCTCGATCCGCTCCACGAGGAAGCCCACCGCCAGCTCATGCGCCTCTATGCCTGGGCCGGCGACCGCGCCGCGGCCCTGCGGCAATACCGCGCCTGCACGCGCGTCCTCGCCGAAGAGCTCGGCGTGT
>JBFGLK010000092.1:0-8944 GCA_041576195.1 Promineifilaceae bacterium (SeqCode) | reverse complement strand
GCCACAGACCGCGCGGAGGGATCATGTCCTCAGCCAACATCGATGCGCGGACGCTCCCCGCCGAGAGCCGCCCGCCCAGAAGACGCCGCCACCTCAGCGATCGGGCCATTCTCAACCTGTTCATCTGGCCCACCCTGGTCCTGCTTATTGCCATCAACATCTTCCCGCTCTTTTACAGCCTCTACCTGAGCTTCACCGACTACTCCGCCATCGCCAACAAGGCGCCGGTCTGGATCGCCTTCGAGAACTTCAGCCGGCTGCTCAACGATGAGGCGATGTGGGGCTTCTTCTCTATCACTGGGCGCTACGTCGTCATCTCCGTCGGCTTGCAGCTCATCCTCGGCTTCGCCCTGGCCATGCTGGTGCGCGAGGGCTTTTTCGGCAGCGGCATCGTCACCTCCCTGATCCTGGTGCCCATGATGCTCTCCCCCGTCGTCGTCGGCCTGTTCTGGAAGTTGATGTACAACCCGACCTTCGGCTACTTCAACTACCTGATCGGCTTCGACAACCCCTCCACGGCGCCGGACTGGCTGGCCAGTCGCTTCGCAGGCCAGCCGGTGCCCGGCCTGGCGCTCTGGGCCGTCATCATCGTGGACGTCTGGATGTGGAGCCCGTTCGTCATGCTCCTCATCCTTTCCGGCCTGAAGGCGATCCCCGACTACCTTTATGAAGCCGCCGCCATCGACCGGGCCAGCTCCTGGTTCCAATTCTGGCGCATCACGCTGCCCCAGGTCGCCCCGCTCATGCTCATCGCCATCCTCTTCCGCACCATCGAGGCGTTCAACAAGTCGTTCGATCTGGTCATGGGCATGACAGGAGGCGGCCCCGGCACCCAGACGGAGGTGGTGGCCGTCAGCCTCTACCGCCTGGCCTTCCTGGGCCAGTGGCGCACGGGGCGGGCCAGCGCCCTGGCCTACATCGTGCTGGTCATCATCATCGCCATCAGCAACCTGTACATTCGCAACCTGAACCGGATGCGAGGGGAGGGTTAGGCCATGGCCACCTTCGAAGAAACCGGGCCGCGCACCCCCGTCACCATCAGCAGCCGGGTCGATAAGGTCAGCCCCCGGGCTCGCCTCACCAGCAACGTCCGCGCCCTGCTCGTGCTCGCCGCCGCCCTGATCGGCCTGATTCCGGTCCTGGTCATGGGGGCCACCGCCTTCAAGTCCCGGTCGGACGTTGTCTCGGTGCCGCCAAAGGTCGTCTTCAGCCCGACGATGGAAGGGTTTGTCTTCCTGCTGACGGAGCGCTCGCAGCTCACCCCGTCCGCGCTGGCGGCCCAGCAGGCCAACCCGGAAGACCTGAGCCTGTTTGACCGGATCGCCTTGCAGAACGGCCAGCGGATCAACGGCCCGTCCGATTTCGTCATGCGCCTGCGCAACTCCCTGATCATCGCCGGCGGCTCGACTATCGCCTCGGTCGTGCTCGGCCTGCTGGCGGCCTACGCCTTCAGCCGCTTCAAGGTGCCGGGTAAGGACGACCTGCTCTTCTTTATTCTCAGCACGCGAATGCTGCCGGCAGTCGTCGTCGCCGTTCCCCTCTTCCTCATGTTCCGCCAGCTCGGGCTGCACGACACCCACCTGGGCATGATCATCCTCTACACGGTCTTCAACCTCTCGCTCACCGTCTGGTTGCTCAAGGGCTTCATCGACGAGATCCCGAAAGAGTATGAAGAGGCCGCCCTGGTCGACGGCTATACCCGCTTCCAGGCCTTCTATAAGATCGTCCTGCCACAGGCGGCCACGGGCATCGCCGCCACCACCGTCTTCAGCCTCATCTTCGCCTGGAACGAGTACGCCCTGGCCCTGATGCTCACCAGCCAGAAGGCGCGCACCGCCCCGCCGGCCATCGCCACCATGCTCGGCCGCGGCGGCATCGAGTGGTCGGCCATCGCTGCCGGCACGCTCGCCTTCCTCATCCCGGTCGTCATCGTCACCTTCGCCCTGCGCCGGCATCTGCTGCGCGGCGTCACCTTCGGCGCCATCCGGCAATGATGCCGCCGGCCGGAAGCACCTGAAACCTTATGGCCACCATCGAGCTCCAACAAGTCGAGAAACGATTCGGCGATTTCCAGGCCGTTAAACCAATGAACCTGACCATCCACGACGGCGAGTTCGTCGTCCTGCTCGGGCCGTCCGGCTGCGGCAAGACCACCACGCTGCGCATGATCTCCGGCCTGGAGTCGGTCACCACCGGCGACATCTACCTGGACGGCCGCCAGGTCACCTGGCTGCACCCCAGCGACCGCGACATCGCCTTCGTCTTCCAGTTCTTCGCCCTCTACCCGCACATGACCGCCGGGCAAAACATCGCCTTCCCCCTGCAGGCGGAAGGGGCCTCCCGCGACCAGGTGCGCCAGCGGGTCGACGAGGTCGTCCGCCTCCTGCGCATCGACCACCTCTTGGAGATGCGCCCCAACAAGCTCAGCGGCGGCGACAAGCAGCGGGTGGCCCTGGCCCGCGCCCTGGTGCGGCGGCCCGCGGCCTTCCTTATGGACGAGCCGCTCGGCGCCCTCGACGCCGAGTTCCGCGAGAGCATGCGCGCCGAGATCAAGAAGCTCCACCTGGACCAGCACGCCACCACCGTCTACGTCACCCACGACCAGGTCGAGGCGATGGCCATGGGCGACCGCATCGTCATCATGTCCAACGCGGAGATCCAGCAGGTCGGCACGCCGGCCGAGGTCTACTACGACCCGACCAACCTGTTCGTGGCCCGCTTCGTCGGCAGCCCGGGCATGAACCTGGTCTCCGGCCGGCTGGCCGGCGACCGGGTGCGGCTGCCCGCCGGCAACGCCCTGCCGCTGCCGGCAGACCAGGCCGGCGCGCTGGCCGACGGCCTGGGCCGCGACGCGGACGTCGTCGTCGGCTTTCGCCCTGAGTCGGCCGCCATCAACGAAGACGGCGCCCTCCAGGGCACCGTCTACGCCAGCGAGCACCACGGCGCCTACACCATGCTCCACGTCAGCCTCAACGAGCACGATCTCGTCCACATCCGCAGCAGCCGGCTGGGCCGCTACGCTATCGACGCCCCGGTGCGCTTCGACCTCGAGCCCGCCATGATCCGCTTCTTCGATCCCCAATCCGAAAAGGCGGTGCAAGGGAACGCCCATCCATGAGCAACATCGCCCTGGAACGAATCACCAAGCGCTTCGGCGACGTCACCGCGCTCGACAACGTCAGCTTCGCCGTGGACGACGGCGAGTTCTTCGTCCTGCTCGGCCCGACCGGCGCCGGCAAGACCACCACCCTGCGCATCATCGCCGGCCTGGAAGCGCAAGATGCCGGCACCGTCTCCTTCGACGGCCAGTCGCTGGCCAACGTCACCCCCGCCGATCGCGACGTGGCCTTCGTCTTCCAGCAATACTCGCTCTACCCGACCATGACCGTCTACGACAACCTGGCCTTCCCCCTCCGCTCCCCCCTGCGCCGGCTGAACGAGAGCGAGATCCAGGCCCGCGTCCACGAGGCGGCCGAAAAGCTCCTCATCACCCACCTCATGGACCGCAAGACGGCCAACCTCTCCGGCGGCGAAATGCAACGCGTCTCCATCGGCCGGGCCATCGTCCGCCACCCCCGCGTCTTCCTCATGGACGAGCCACTCTCCAACCTGGACGCCAAGCTGCGCGAATCCCTGCGCGTCGAGCTGCAACACCTGCAAAAGAGCGCCCACTCGACGACGCTCTTTGTCACCCACGACCAGATCGAGGCGCTCACCATGGCCGACCGCATCGGGGTCCTCGACGAAGGGCGCCTGGTCCAGGTCGGCACGCCCGACGACATCTACGACCGCCCGGCCAACACCTTCGTCGCCCGCCTCGTCGGCACGCCGCGCATCAACCTGCTGGCAGCCGAGCCGGCCAATGGCGCCATCCAGATCCGGGACAGCCAGCTCAAGCTGCCCATCCCCGACCGCCCGCTGCCCCCGGCCTTCCAGGTGGGCGTCCGGCCCGAGGACATCGCCATCAGCCCCGGCGGCGCCTTCGCCGGCGACGTCGTCCTCACCGAACCCCTGGGGGTGGAAACGATCGTGCACATCGGCGCCGGCGGCGCTACCCTGCTCAGCCTCGTGCCCGGCATGGTGCCCGTCCACCCCGGCGACGCCGTCCGCTTCGACGTGGCGCCCGACCGGCTCCACCTCTTCGACCCGAGCGGCAGCCGTTTATGACCCTGACCACCCGACTAACCCGACCCGGCGTAGCAGACTGCGCCCCTACGACACAATGACCAACCAACTGACTAACCAACCATCTACCCACCCACCAAGGAACCCCCCATGAACCTCGGCGTCAACTGTTGGGTCTGGTCTTCACCGATTACCACCGCAGAGCTGCAACGGCTGGCGCCCCACGTGGCCCAACTCGGCTTCGACTGGATCGAGATCCCCCTGGAAAGCCTCGACGATCTGGACCACGCGGCCGCTGCCGCCCTCATCGCCGACCACGGCCTGGGCGTCAGCGCCTGCGCCGCCATGGGCCCTGATCGCGACCTGATCCACCCCGACCCGGCCATCCGGGCCAGCGGCATGCGCTATGTCAAAGGGGCCATCGGGGCCACCCGGCGGCTCGGCGCGGCCAACCTGGTCGGCCCCCTCTACGCCGCCGTGGGCCGCACCTGGCAGGCCACCGACGAGGAGCGCGCCCGCGACACCGACATCCTGGTCGCCAACCTGAAGGAGCTGGCCGCCTACGCCGCCGACCACGGCGTCACCCTCTGCGTCGAGCCGCTCAACCGCTTCGAGACCAGCTTCCTCAACCTGGCCGAGCAAGCCATCGCCGTCGTCGACCGCGTGGGCCACCCGAATTGCCAGATCATGCTGGATACCTTCCACATGAATATTGAAGAGAAGTCGCTCGGCGCCGCTATCCGCGCCGCCGGCCCCCGCCTGCGCCACCTGCACGCGTGCGAGAACGATCGCGGCGCGCCCGGCTCGGGCAACGTCGACTGGCCGGGCGTGGCCGCCGCCCTGCGCGACATTGGCTACGACGGCCCGGTGGTGATCGAGTCGTTCACCGCCAAAGTAAAAAGCATCGCCCGGGCCGCCGCCATCTGGCGCAGCCTGGCTCCGTCGCAAGACGCCCTCGCCGCCGACGGCCTGGCCTTCCTGCGCGGCCTGCTTGCCTGACAAGCAGGCCTGGTGACGATGGACTATTGGACCCAGCGACGATTCGGACCACCCGGAGGTCCACCAAACTAGGAGGAACCCATGTCACGACCTGTTACCCTCTTCAGCGGCCAGTGGGCCGACCTGCCCTTTGACGACTTCTGCGCCAAAGTCAGCGCCTTCGGCTACGACGGCGTGGAGATCGCCTGCTGGGGCGACCACTTCGAGGTTGACCGCGCCCTGTCCGAGGACAGCTACGTCCAGAGCCGCTGGGACATCCTGAACAAGTACAACCTCCAGTGCTTTGCCATCAGCACCCACCTCGTCGGCCAGTGCGTCGGCGACGCCATCATCGACGAGCGCCACAAGGGCATCCTGCCGGGCCGCATCTGGGGCGACGGCATTCCCGAAGGGGTGCGGCGCCGCGCCGCCGAAGAGGTCAAGAACACCGCCCGCGCCGCGGCCGCCTTCGGCGTCAACGTGGTCAACGGCTTTGTCGGCTCGGCCATCTGGCATACGCTGGCCATGTTCCCGCCCGTGCCCCCGGAGATGATCGAGGCCGGCTACCAGGACTTCGCCGCCCGCTGGCGGCCCATCCTGGACGTCTTCCGGGAGGTCGGCGTCAAATACGCCCTCGAGGTTCACCCCTCCGAGATCGCCTACGACTTCTGGACCACGCGCAAAACGCTGGAGGCGATCGACAACCACCCGGCCTTTGGTATCAACTTCGACCCCAGCCACCTTTACTGGCAGATGGTCGACCCCGTCGCCTTCGTCTACGAGTTCGCCGACCGCATTTTCCACATGCACGTGAAGGAGTCGGTCCGTGTCCTCGACGGGCGCAACGGCATCCTCGGCTCCCACCTCTTCTTCGGCGACCATCGCCGGGGCTGGGACTTCGTCTCGCCGGGCCGCGGTGGCGTCCCCTTTGAGCGCGTCTTTCGCGCCCTGAACGACGTCGGCTACGACGGCCCGTTCTCGGTGGAATGGGAAGACAACGGCATGAACCGCGACCAGGGCGCCCCCGAGGCCCTGGCCATGGTGCGCCGCCTCGACCTGGTGCCATCCGACGTGGCCTTCGACGCCGCCTTCGCCTCTAAGGAGTAGACCATGAGCGACGAGACCGGCTTCACCTCCATGGCCGGCGCCCGCGCCGCCGGCGACGCCCCTGAAATCGGCGTGGGCATGCTCGGCTACGCCTTCATGGGCAAGGCCCACAGCAACGCCTACAAAACGATCCCATACATGATGTACCCCCCGCCCGCGATCCCGCGCCTGGTGGGCATCGCCGGGCGCAACGCCGACGCGGTGGCCGAGGCGGCCCGGCGCTACGGCTATGAGCGCGCCTACACCGACTGGCGGGCCATGCTGGAGGACGACGCCATCCAGCTCTTCGACAACGGCGGGCCAAACGACACCCACGCGGAGCCGTCGATCGCCGCGGCGCAGGCGGGCAAGCACGTCCTCTGCGAGAAGCCGCTCGCCCGCAACCCGGAGGAGTCGAAGGCGATGCTCGACGCCGTCACGACGGCGGGTGTCAAGCACATGGTGGCCTTCAACTATCGCTTCGTGCCGGCAGTGCGCCAGATCCGCAACCTGATCGACAGCGGCGCCCTCGGCCAGATCTACCACTACCGCGCCGACTACCTGCAAGAGTGGATCATGCCCCACTACGGCCAGTCCCACATCTGGCGCCTCGACAAGGCGGTTGCCGGCAGCGGCGCCCTCGGCGACCTCGGCGCCCACATCATCGACCTGGCCCACTACCTCGTCGGCGACATCAAGAGCGTCGCCGCCATGACCCGCACCTTCATCCCCGAGCGCCCCACCGTCGACGGAAGCGGCACCGCCACCGTCGACGTGGACGACGCCTTCGTCGCCGCCGTCGAGTTTGAAAACGGCGCCCTGGGCACCCTGGAAGCCACCCGCTTCGCCGGCGGCCACAAGAACGGCAACGTCTTCGAGATCAACGCCGAAAAGGGCAGCGTCCGCTTCAACCTGGAGCGCATGAACGAGCTGGACGTGTTCTGGGTGGACGACAAGCCGAAGGAGACCCAGGGCTTCCACAACATCTCGATCACCGAGGGCTACCACCCCTGGTGGGAAAATTGGTGGCCCCACGGCCACATCATCGGCTGGGAACACACCTTCATCCACGAGATCACCCACCTCCTGGACTGCATCGTCCACGATAAGGACGTCGGCCCCCACGGCGCCACGTTCAAAGACGGCTACCGCGCCGACGTCATCTGCGCCGCCGTCCTGGAGTCCGCCGCCACAAAAAGGCAGGTGGAGGTGAAGTATTAGTTGGATGGTTGGCTGGTTGGTTAGTTGGTTGGTTGGCTGGCAATCGGCGAAACCAGCCAACTGGCCAACCGGCAAACAAGCAAACTAGCAGACCAGCAAACTAGCCAACCAGCATCCTGACCAACCAGCAATGAGGTTCCCATGACCCTGGCCCGACCCCGCATCCCCATCCGCCTGCTCGTAGCCATCGTCGTCTGCTTCGTCCTCGGGTTGGCGGCCCGGCCGTTCATCGCGGCGCGCACCACGCCCGCGCAGCTCGCCGACAACGTGCTCCTCAACGCCATCCCGTTCATCCTGATCTTCGTGGCCATCCTGCTCATCTTCATCACCGTGATCGTCATGGTCGCCCGCGCGCTCAACCACCAGATCCCGGGCCGCGTCTACCAGCCGGTCGAGCGCGTCATCATTGCCGGCATCCTGCTGGGCATCGTCTTCATCTTCCAACCGTGGTCGTTCTTCCTCTACCAGCGCGGCTTCATGGTCCTGCTCGTCTCGACCCTGGCATTCATCCTCTGGAGCCACGTCATCCCCCGGGGCACGCGCCACCGGGAGGATGGGGGAAGTCTGTCCATCACCGAATACGAGCACGGCGAGGCGGGCGATTGAGCCGCCGGCCCCGTCCCGTCGCCCACCCTCAGGGTCGATCTCCGGAGCAAGCACATGCCTGATCGCTTCCAACCCCAGCCGGAACACCGCTTCACCTTCGGCCTGTGGACCGTTGGCAACGTCGGCCGAGACCCCTTCGGCGAGCCCGTTCGCCCGCCCCTCTCCCCGGTGGAGCTCGTCGGCCTCCTGGCCGAGGTCGGCGCCTATGGCGTCAACCTCCACGACAACGACCTGGTCCCCATCGACGCCGCCGCGGCGGAACGCGACCGCATCGTCCGCGACTTTCGGTCCGCCCTCCAGGCGGCGGGCCTGGTCGTGCCCATGGCCACCACCAACCTATTCAGCGACCCCGCCTTCCGCGACGGCGCCTTCACCAGCAACGACCCTCGCGTCCGCGCCTACGCCCGCCAGAAGACGATGCGGGCCGTGGACCTGGGCGTCGAGCTCGGCGCCACCACCTACGTCTTCTGGGGCGGCCGCGAAGGGACGGAAAGCGACGCCACCAAAGACCCGGTCGAGAGCCTGAAACGCTTCCGCGAGGCGCTGAACTATCTCTGCGCCTATGCCCTGGACCAGGGCTACGATCTCAAGTTCGCCCTGGAAGCCAAGCCCAACGAGCCCCGCGGCGACATCTATCTTCCCACCACCGGGTCTATGTTGGCGTTCATTGAAACACTCGACGACCCGGCGATGGTGGGCGTCAATCCCGAGGTGGCCCACGAGCAGATGGCGGGGCTCAACTTCTATCACGCCGTCGCCCAGGCCTGGGAGGCGGGAAAGCTCTTCCACGTAGATCTCAACGATCAGAAGCCCAGCCGCTACGATCAGGACCTGCGATTCGGCTCGGAAAACATCAAGGCGGCCTTTTTCCTGGTCCGGTTCCTCGAGAATTGCGGTTACTCGGGTTCCCGCCACTTTGACGCTCACG
>JBFGLK010000091.1:0-9012 GCA_041576195.1 Promineifilaceae bacterium (SeqCode) | reverse complement strand
CCCATGACGGCCCCTACCAGGGCATCGAGCCGACCGGGCGCCGCGTCGTCGTGCCGGCCACGGCCACCTGCCAGATCGAGGGAGGCCGGATACGCGGCGTGCGCCTGAACGCCGACTGCCTCGGCCTGATGGCTCAGCTCGGGAACCGCCCCATGGGCCCGGACTAGCCCAGCGTCTCGTCGTGACCGATCTCGCGCTCCCAGAGGCGGGCCACGACGGCGTCCACCCCCTGCCGCAGATGCCGCCGAAAGGTGCTGAAGGGGAGGTCGAGCAGCTCCGCCGCCCCCTCCTGCGTCGGCGCGGGCTGGACGTAGGTGTGATAGAGAGCGCGGTGCAGCTTGCGCTGCCGCGGGGTGCCCTGAAGATCGGCGATCGCCGCCAGGATCGCTTCGCGTAGTCCTGCGGCACGCGCGGGCCCATCCGCCCGACCCTGGCCATCGCCCTGGGTTGAAAGCCAGCGCGCGTGCAGCAAGGGGTTGCCGCGCAACACCAGCGGATCGTTGAGGCTGCGGAGCGCGTCGCGCACGGCGGCGGCAAAGCTCTCCTCGTCGAGAATCCGGGTCTGCGGGACCTCCCGGGGTGGGGGGGCGATCTCCGTGGCCAGCTCGCGCTCGCCGAGGAGCGCCAGCCAGGTGAGCGGGCCAGAGACGCGCCATTCGCGAAGATAGAGGCCATAGCGCCGCCCGTCCACCGTCGTGTCCAGCGCCGGCGCCCGGGTGAGGTCGGCATAGCCGAACGCCGGGGCCCAGAAGTCGGGCTCGGCGCACGGCAGGAAGGTGAAGGCCAGACCCGGCGTGATCAGGTAATGCTGTACCATGTTGAGGAAGAGCCGGCTCTGTGCCGGGGAGACCGCCTGGTAGCCCTCGCGGGTCAGCCAGAAGCGGAATAACGTGGCCGTCTCCCCTTCGCGCAAGGGTGACTGCCGTTGCAGGAACGACCACACGGCCTGGAGCATCGGGTCGAGCGCGCGCTCGGCCGCGGTGGTCGTCTCCACGGCGACCCGGATGAGCGCGCCCTCCACCTGGTTGGCCGCGCCGCGCAGCACCGCGACGCCCATGGGCTGGCGGGCCATCCAGTGCCGGGCGATGCCGGCAGACGCCTCCCCTTCGAAGGCCCGCACCATCCCCACGATCGCCTCGTCGTCGCCCGGCCCCAGGCGATCGGTGAAGACCACGCCGGTCGACTGCCACTGGAAGTAGGGGCGCACCAGCGAGTTCTCACGGTGCAGAAAGACGAAGTCGGACAGCAACCGGCGTTGCTGTCGGCTGTCCAGCCTGGGCAGCGTCTCCATATAGTAGCCGCGGGCCCGCTCGTGGAGCTGGACATACCAGTCCGGATTGCGCCAGCGGAGGTCGGCCACCAGGGCGTCGCGCGCCAGGTCGTGGGGAAAGAGCCCGCCGATCTCCGCGTCCATGAAGGAGAGGCTGCGCAACCAGTCGAAAATGTCGCGCACGTCGGGCGTGGCCAACAGCGCCGCCAGAAGGGGCTCCGTCGTCAGGCGCACCTGCGCGCAGGCCTCGAGCGCCGCCCGGTAGAGCGGCCCCGGCGCCTCGTCGATCAGGCGTTCCACCAGCATCTTGATGATGTCGGGCGAGGCCTGCGGCGCGAGGGTCGCCTCGGGTTGCTGATTGAGCACGTCGGCGACGAGGGACAGGGCCAGCGGGTGACCGTGGGTGAAAGCCAGGAGCCCGTCGTGCACTTCGGGCGGGATCTCGCGCCGGTCCAGATAGGCGCGGCTTTCGGCCCCGGAGAGGTTGCGCAGGGAGACGATGCGCATCAACGCCTGCCAGCCGGGATCCTCGCGCCAGGCGGTGGCGGGGGGCTGACGGCCCGAGAGGACGAAGATCGCGTTATCTGGCAGCCGTGGCAGAAAGGTCTCGCGGAGCCAGGCGTCGAGGGGGCGGAGGAGCTCGTAGGTGTCCAGGAAGACGACGTGGCGGCGACCGGAGGCTGCCAGGCCTGCCGGCACGTCGGCGCCCCGCTCCAGGCCGAGGGCCTGGCCGAGTGCCAGCAGGAAGACGTCGGGGGTGGGGTCGAGTGCGCGCCCGTCGAGGTAGGTGCTGCCGGCATCCGCCTCCGCCGCCAGCGTGGCGTAGGTACGCACGAGCGTCGTCTTGCCCACGCCGCCCGGCCCATGCACGAAGAGCACGAAGAAGGGCAGCTCCGGGGCCCGCAGGGCCGCCAGGAATAGCTCCCGCTCCCGCTCTCGACCGACGAAACTGCGGCGCCGGGCCTGTTCCAGGCGCTTGAGAAGGGGCGTCGTCATGACCGTTCTCCTCCGTCGCGGGGACGGGGTGGTTGGTTGAGGCGAAGGCCGGGATGTGTCGAGCAATGGCAACGGCAGTCTCGACATTATAGCCGATTTTGGATCGGGGGTCGGGGGGGATCTGGGAATGGGGGGCCGGGGATCGGGTCCGGCATGTAGGGGCGCAACACATGGCGCCCATCCCCCTACAGCCGCCCATCCCCGGCGACCCGCGGGTCGACCGGCGCACAAAATGGATCGAAAATGGGCAACAAACGGTCTGTTGGCCGGCCCCCTTAAGCCGTATCCTGATTCATGTGGCGCGAGACGCGGACGCCCGAGCGAAATCGATAGGAGAGAGCGGACATGAGTCAGGAAGGCGTGCGACTTCTGGCCGGTAGCCTGGCCACTTTCATCTTCGTCGGCAGCAACCTGCCGATGCTGTGGAAGGCGATGACGACCCGGGATCTGGGCTCCTACAGCCTGCTCCACATCAGCCTGAGCAACCTGGGTAACATGGTTAACTGGGTCTACGTCGCCGGGTTGCCCGCCGGGCCTGTGTGGTGGCTACATGGCTTCAACACGGCCGTGGCCGCCCTGATGTTCACCTGGAAGGTGCGCTACGAGCGAAAGACGCCGCGCCTGACGCCGCAATTGAGTTCTCACTGAGCCCGACGAACGGGCGTGACGCCTGGGTCCCATGTCCGGTGGGATCTGGACCAGGCCCCACTGAAAGGAGAAAGGAGTCATGTCAGCCGACGCGATGAGACGATCCCTGGAAACGGCCCGGCGCCACTTCAACGCCGGGGCTATCGAACCCTACCTGGACAGCCTCTACACTGACGACTGCGTGCTGCACTACCTCCCGCCCGGGATGCCCCAGGGTAAGGCCGGCGGGCGCCTCTTTTACGGCGCTTTCCTGGCCGCCTTTCCGGATGCCGAGTTGCGGATCGACGACGTGCTCGTCGACGGCGACCGGCTGGTGGCCCGCTACCATGTGACGGCCACCCACCAGGGCGAGTTCAACGGCCTGCCGCCCACAGGCCGGCGCGTCCGCTTCACCGGCATCACCGTCATGCGCTTCGTCGGCGGGCTGGTGGCCGAACGTTGGAGCGAAAGCGACTTCCTCGGCCTGATGCAACAGCTGGGCGCCCTGCCCGGAGGCGCCTGATGGCGCGGCGCAGCGATTACGATTTCACGACCCACTGGCGTGTGCCGGGGACGATCGCCGAGGTCTCGGAGATCCTGAGCGACGCCGAGGACCTGGTGCGCTGGTGGCCGTCGGTCTACCTCGACGTGACCGTGCTGGAGCCGGGCGGCCCGGACGGCGTCGGCCAGGTCGTCAGCCTGTACACGAAGGGGTGGCTGCCCTACACCCTGCGCTGGCAATTCCGCGTCACCGAGTCACGGGCGCCGCACGGCTTCGCGCTGGACGCCTGGGGCGATTTCGTCGGTCGCGGCGTGTGGACCTTCGCGCAGGCGGGCGAGATCGCCCACGTGACTTACGACTGGCGCGTGCGGGCGGACAAGCCCTTGCTGCGGCGCCTGTCGTTTCTCTTGAAACCGCTGTTTTCCGCCAATCACCAGTGGGCGATGCGCCAGGGCCAGCGCAGTCTGCGGTTGGAGTTGGCCCGGCGGCGTGCCGGCAGCTCAACGGCCGTACCCCCGCCCCCTGGCCCGACGTTTGGCTGGTGGGTGCAGATGTCCGCCGATTAATGCGGGGCGATTCGCCTGAATCGCCCGCGCCACCTGGCTACAGCTTATAGCCGATCTGGCGCAGGAATCCCTGGCGCCAGGCGATCCCCGCCTCGTCTTCGATCCCCCGGGGGCGAGAGCCATCCACCACACCGAGGATGCCACGGCCCGGGTCGACCGCGGCCACGAGCACCGTGGTCGGGTTAGCCGTGGCGCAGTAGATGCGGCACACCTCCGGCACGGCGCGCACGGCCGGCAGCACGTTGATCGGGAAGAACCCCTCGCCCAGGAAGATGATGAAGCTATGGCCGGCGCCGATCGCCAGGGCGTTCTGGCGCGCCAGTTCGATCAGGACCGGGTCGGTGCCCGACCAGCGCACCAGGCACTCGCCCGACGCCTCGCAGAACGCGAGGCCAAATTGGATGCCCGGCACGGCGCTCACCAGGGCCTCGTGCAGATCCTCGACGGTCTTGATGAAGTGGCTCTGCCCCAGGATGAAGTTGATCACTTCCGGCTTGTCGATCGCCACGGTCGTCAGTTCCATGGTGCCTCCTTCGTCTGGGCGACCGCCAGGTCGCCCAGTTTCTGATCCACGGCCATTGTAGTCCTGCCCCGCCGCAGCGCCAGCCCTGCGCGTTGAGGTGTCGCGTCATCGAACAGTCCGTAGTCCCGGGGACTGCTCGACTGTACGCGGGCCCACAGAGCCCTCCGCGTCATCCGTGGTAGTCTGGGCGCGTTGGCTTATCGCCGGTCGTCATCACCTGGGATGAGGGGGGCGCGGGCGTAAGCCTTCTGTAAGCGTTGTGGAAGGGGAGCTTAAGCTCGCCCCGATACCGTATGCCTGCTACCGCCTCGCGCCGGCCCTGGCTCCGCCCGGGTCGGGGCTGGCGCCGACACCGATGCGTATCAAGGAGTGACTCCATGAAGAAGTGGCTGGTGCCTGTGTTGATCCTGATCGTTCTCCTGCTGGCCGCCTGCAGCCCGGCCGCCCCGGCCGCCCCGGCCGCCGATGAGACGATGGTCGAGGCGCCGATGGCCGACGACGCCATGATGGACGAGAAGGCCGACGACACCACGCACGACGAGGCGATGGCTGATGAGGCCATGGCTGACGAGGCCATGATGGCCCTGCCCGCCTGGCAGACCCTGCCCCTGGTCGACGCCACCACGGGCGAGACCTTCACCCTGGCCGACTTCGCCGGGCAGACGGTGTTCGTCGAGCCCATGGCCACCTGGTGCACCAACTGCCGTCGCCAGCTGCAGAACGTGGCCGGTGCTCGGGCCGACCTGGCGGGGGAGAACGTCCGCTTTGTGGCCCTGAGTCTGGAAACCAACCTGGCCGCGTCTGACCTGGCGCGCTACACGCGCAATGAGGGCTTCGACTGGACCTTTGCCGTCATGTCCCCCGAGATCCTGCAGTCCCTGGCGGACGCCTTCGGCCGCAGCATCACCTCGGCCCCGTCGACCCCCCACTTCATCATTCGCCCTGACGGGAGCACCACCGAGCTCGTCACCGGCATCGACTCCTCGGCCGAGCTGGTGGAGATGATCCGGGCGGCGGGGAGCTGACGTCGATCCGGGCTGGTGGTCCCGGCGCTGCCAGCCCTCATCGGAGACCTTGCCATGCTTCAGGCCTTCCTTCTCGGCAACGCCGCCATCCTCACCAATGTGTGTCTCCTGCCCCTGTACCCCGGGCTGGTGGCTTACCTGGCCGGTCAGGGCAGCGACGAGCGCCGGCTGCGGGCCACGCCCTGGCTGGGGCTGTTCGTCCTGGCGGGGGTGCTGGTCCTGATGACCGCGGTGGGGGCGCTGTTGACCCTGGCCGCGCGCACATTCGAGGACGTCTTGCTGGTGCTCCTGCCGGCAATCTACGCCGTCGTCATCCTGCTCGGCGTCCTCATGTTGTTCGGCCGCAACCCGTTCGCTGGCTTGCAGACGGCCCAGGCGCCGCTGCTGCGCAACCCCTATCTGGGCGCCTTCGTCTACGGCCTCCTGCTGGGCCCGATGACCCTGCCCTGCGCCGGGCCGATCGTGGTCAGCGCCTTCGTGCTCGGTGCCGGCAGCGTCGCCGCCCTCGGCGAGGGGCTCCTCTTCTTTTTCTTCTTCGGCCTGGGCTTCGGCTGGCCTCTGGTGCTTCTGCCCATGGTCGCCGCGCCGCTGCAGCGCCGCTTCACCACCTGGATGACCCGCCACTACGGGGCCCTGACCCGCGCCTCGGGCGTGTTGCTGGTGGGCATCGGATTGCTGGGTATCTTCACCGACCTGTTGCCGAACTTGTGATCTTGGGGGACGGAGTCAAACGGGCGTAACGAAGGGCGCAGCAGGCTGCGCCCCGACAACCCCCGAACCCGGCCCCCGGTCCCAATCCGCAAACCGTTGTCATTTCTCCCGCCAGCGCATATCCTATGATCGCACCCACACCAGCGAGGGAGATGCGCCATGCGAGCGATCCGCGAGGGGGACCTGTTGTGGCAGCCGTCCGCGGCCGTGCGGGCCGAGGCCAATCTGAGCCACTATCTGGATTGGCTGGCCGAGGGGCAGGGCCGGCGCTTCGCCGACTACGAGGCGCTCTGGCGCTGGTCGGTCGACGATCTGGACGGGTTCTGGGGCAGCCTGTGGGACTACTTCGACATCGTGGCCTCGGCGCCGCCCGAGGCCGTGCTGGCCGAGCGCCGCATGCCCGGCGCCCGTTGGTTTCCCGGCGCGCGGCTCAACTACGCCGAGAACCTATTCGCCCGCCGCTGGGACGATCGCCCGGCGTTGCTCTACCAGGCCGAAGACGGTCCGCTGACGCCGGTCACCTGGGCGACGCTGGCGGCGCAGACGGCGCGCCTGGCCGGCGCCTTGCGGGCCCTGGGTGTCGGCCCCGGCGACCGCATCGTCGCCTACCTGCCGCACATCCCCGAGACGATCGTCGGTCTCCTGGCGACGGCCAGCCTGGGCGCGATCTGGTCCAGTTGCTCGCCCGATTTCGGCGGCCAGAGCGTGCTCGACCGCTTCCAGCAGATCGAGCCCAAGGTGCTCCTGGCGGTAGACGGCTATCGCTATAACGGGCAGGCGCATGATCGGCGCGCGGTGGTGGCCGAGCTCCAGGCGGGTCTGCCCACGCTGCAGCGGACGATCCTGGTGCCCCTGCTGGCCGACGACCCGGACCTGGCCGGCCTGGCCCGGACGGTGCGCTGGGGCGACTGCCTGGCCGGCGCCCCGGGTGAGCCGTTGACCTTCGCCCAAGTGCCCTTCGACCACCCGCTGTGGGTCCTCTACTCCTCCGGCACGACGGGCCGGCCCAAGCCGATCGTCCAGGGGCACGGCGGCATCCTCCTGGAGCACTTGAAGATGGCCGTGCTCCATCTGGACCTCAAGCCGGCCGATCGCTTCTTCTGGTACACCAGCACCGGCTGGATGATGTGGAACTTCCTGGTGGGGGGGCTGCTTGCCGGCACGCCCATCGTCGTCTACAACGGGAGCCCCGGCTACCCAGACATGAACGCCCTCTGGTCCCTGGCCGAGACGGCGGGCATCACCTACTTCGGCACCTCGGCCGCGTTCATCGGCGCCTGCCAGAAGGCGGGCATCCGGCCGCGCGAGTCGTTCGATCTCAGACGGATCCGCGCTCTCGGCTCCACCGGTTCGCCGCTGAGCGTCGACGGTTTCGCCTGGATCTACGAGCACGTCAATGAGAGCCTGGCTTTGGAGTCGGTCAGCGGCGGCACGGACCTGTGCACGGCCTTCGTCGGCGGCTGTCGCCTGCTGCCCATTTACGCCGGCGAGATCCAGGGCCCTTGCCTTGGGGCCAGGGTGCAGGCGTTCGACGAGGCCGGCGCACCGGTGGTCGACGAGGTCGGCGAGCTGGTCATCACCGAGCCGATGCCGTCCATGCCACTCTACTTTTGGAATGACCCGGGCCACGCACGTTACCTGGCCAGTTACTTCGACACGTATCCCGGCATCTGGCGTCACGGCGACTGGATCAAGATCACGCCCCGCGGTGGCTGCGTCATCTACGGCCGGTCGGACGCCACCATCAAGCGCCACGGCGTCCGCATGGGCACGAGCGAGATCTATCGCGTCGTCGAGGCGATGCCCGAGGTGTTGGACAGCCTGGTGATCGATCTGGAGTATCTCGGGCGCGCGTCGTTCCTGGCGCTATTTGTGGTGCTGCGGCCGGGCGTTCAGCTGGATGACGACCTGCGGGGGCGCCTCAATCGGCGCCTGCGCCAGGAGGTCTCCCCGCGCCATGTGCCGGACGCGATCCAGGCCATCGACGAGGTGCCGTACACGCTCAGCGGCAAGAAGATGGAGGTGCCCGTGCGCCGGATTCTGCTGGGCCAACCGGTGGAGAAGGTGGCCAACCCCGGCGCCATGCGCAACCCGGCGGCGATCCGGGTCTTCGTCGAGATGCGCGATCGGCTTCTGCCGCCCACGACCCCGCCCACGCCCTCACGACCACGCACACCCTAAGGGTGCGTTCGCACCCTTAGGGTGTGCGTGCAACGATCGCGCTGCGCGATCACACATCAACCATCGCCAGCTCGCCCAGGTGCTCACCGGACGGCTCCCGGCCATGCGCGTCGAGAAAGGCGCGGCGACCGCCAAACCATGCCAACACCTCGTCCCGGGCTATCTGGGTCGGTTGCTCCGCCAGCACGGCCTGGTAGGAGGAGTAGCGCCATTGGCGGAAATCGTCGAAAAGCCCGTGATGCTCCGGGTTGCGATGGATGTAGACGATCAGGGCGATCAGGTACCCCATGCCGCCCACCACTTTCCGATGAAACGGATGCTCAAAAAGACTTCCCGTGCGATCGTTGCTGGCGTTGAATGCCCGGGTGTAGGCATTGCACAGGTTGCCCAGCTGCTGGCTGGGTGTAGGCGGCTTCCCGCTGCCCCGGGGATTGACGACCTTGTCTGTTTCGAGGCGCGTCTTGATACGCAGTAAGAAGTGGAAGTGATTGGGAAGGAGGCAGTAGGCGAACGTGTCAGCGATGGGTGCCATATACTTCTGGTAGAGCTCCAGGAAACGCCGGTAGTTGGCTTCCTCGTGGAAAAGGTTCTCCCCATTGTTGCCGCGGTTG
>JBFGLK010000090.1:0-9019 GCA_041576195.1 Promineifilaceae bacterium (SeqCode) | reverse complement strand
GTGGGCGCCGCCTACGCCTGCGGGCGGGGCGCCGTCGCCGCCATGCTCTGGGCGGCCGCCGGCCTGGGCGCCAATCGGGCCACGATCCTGCACTATGGCACGTCTGGCGATGTCACCGGCGATGATCGGCGTGTGGTCGGCTATGGCGCGGCCGTGATCTGGCAAGCGGAGGGCTGACGCCATGAGCAGGATGGCGCGCGCCGAGTTGGAGCCGGGCGTCATCGTCGGAGATTGGTGGCACGTGCTGGACGATAGCCGCGTCCAATGCGATCTGTGCCCGCGTCATTGCCGCCTGCGTGAGGGTCAGCGCGGCTTCTGTTTCATACGCCAGGCCCGCGACGGGGCTGTGGCGCTGACCAGCTACGGCCGCGCCTCGGGCTTTTGCATCGACCCGATCGAGAAGAAGCCGCTCAATCACTTCTACCCCGGCACGAGCGTGCTGTCCTTCGGCACGGCCGGCTGCAATCTCGGCTGCCAGTTCTGCCAGAACTGGGACATCTCCAAAGCGCGCGAGTACGACCGCCTGGGCGCCTGGGCGTCACCGGACGCCATCGCCGAGGCCGCCGTCCGGACCGGCTGCCACAGCATTGCCTTCACCTACAACGACCCCGTGATCTTCGCCGAATACGCGATCGACTGTGCTCGCGCCGCCCATGAGCGGGGTATTCGGACCGTGGCCGTCACTGCCGGCTATATCAGCGCGGCGGCCCGGCCCACGTTCTATCACCACATCGACGCGGCCAACGTGGACCTGAAGGCGTTCGCCGAACCCTTCTACGAGAGGCTGTGCTACGGCCACCTGGGACCGGTGTTGGACACGCTGGTGTGGCTCCGGAGCGAGACGTCCGTCTGGCTGGAGATCACGACCCTGCTCATACCCGGACACAACGACAGCGACGACGAGGTGGCCCGTCTGAGCGACTGGGTGGCCGAGACGCTGGGGCCAGAGGTGCCACTGCACTTCACGGCATTCCACCCCGACTTCCGGCTGCGCGACGTGCCGGCAACCCCGCCGGCGACGCTACGCCGGGCCAGGCGCCAGGCGCTGGCCGCCGGATTACGGCACGTCTACACCGGCAACGTATTCGACATGGCCGGCCAGTCGACCTACTGCTCCGGCTGCGGCACCTGTGTTATTGAGCGTGACTGGTATAGGCTGGGTGCGTGGCGGCTCGACGCCGGTGGCCGCTGCGCGGAATGCGGGCAGGGCGTAGCCGGCCGCTTCGCGGCGCGCCCAGGGGGTTGGGGGCCACGCCGCCAGCGGGTCAGTTTCTCGTAGCGGCACCGCGCCGGCTGTCCGGCGCCTGTGAGGCGCGCCCGTTTGGACCCCAGGCGGTAGGGTCGGTCACGGCCGGCGCCGCCTGACCGGCGATATGGCGCAGCAGGTCATTCACGCGATAGGGATGAGGCCTCGCCCGTGTTTCTTCGTCGTAAGGAATGGATCGAAGCTGCGGGCCCGCGTCGCCTCGCTCACAGCGTCACCGTCGTCCTGCACGGTGAGCACTACGTAGGCGCCGGGAGCCGGCCCCTCCTCGATGAACCCCCAGGACTGTAGCTTGCTGTTCGCGACGTCGCACCGCTCGGTGGTGACCGTCACCGTGCCGGAGGGCTGGCTGATGGCCTCCGCTCCGTTGATGATCAGGTTCATGACCACCTGGTGCAACTAGCCCGGATCGCCCAGAATGGTGGGTAGCCCGTCGGTCAGTCGGGCACGTAGCGCCACGTGTTTTGGGATGGCTGCCTGGAGAAGGCCCAGGTTTTCTTGCTCGAGACCGTTGACGTCGAAAGGCTCGATTTCCTGTCGCCCGCCGCCGGCGAAGTGCAACCTCTGGCGGGTGAGGGTGGCCGCCCGCTCGGCCGCCTTGACGGCCTTGCCGATGGGGTCGCGGGCCAGGCTGTCGGGCGGCAACTTCATCATGGCCAACGAGCATTGCGCCAGGAGGGCCACGAGCAGATTGTTGAAATCGTGGGCGATGCCTCCGGCCATGAGCCCCAGGCTTCCGGCCTTCTGGGCCATGCGCAGCGCCTCCTCGGCGCGACGGCGCTGTCGCCTCTCCTCCGCTTCGTGTAGCGCACGCTCGACAGGCGGCAGAAGGCGGGCGAGGCTGTTCTTCATCAGGTAGTCGTGCGCGCCCGCGCGCATTGCGGCCACGGCGTCCTCGTTATGGGCAAGACGCGCCACGGCGGTTCACCGGCCGGCTCCGCGGTTTGGGCAAAACGCGCCACAGCTGCCCCTTGCCAATCCCGTCTGCGTCCTTTACGATCCCGACATGCGCGCCTTGCTAGTCATCCTGTTCGCCGGCATTGCCGTCTTCGGCGTAGAGTGCGACCCATCCACGGCCATGGCGCCGACGCGGGACCCGCAGCCGCCGCTGACGGTGCCGCCCGAACCCGTCACGATGGAGTCGGCGCCGGCCGACGATCGCGCCCCGGAGCGGGAACGGCTGGTCGAGTTCGGCGTCATCGGCCAGGGAATCGTCGACGAGGCCGTCCTCGCGGCCATGCGCACCGTACCGCGCCATCTGTTTGTGCCGGCAGAGGTGCAGGCCGAAGCCTACGCCAACCACCCGCTGCCGATCGGCTTTGGCCAGACGATCTCCCAGCCATACATCGTCGCCCTGATGACGGAGGCGGCCGAGGTAGGATCGGGCGATCGGGTGCTAGAGGTAGGCACTGGCTCCGGCTACCAGGCAGCCGTCCTGGCTGAGATCGCCGCCGAGGTGTACACGGTCGAGATCATCCCACCGCTGGCGGAACGCGCCCTGGCGACCCTGGAACGGCTCGGCTACGAGAACGTGTTCGGACGCCAGGCCGACGGCTACTTCGGATGGGAGGAGCAGGCTCCGTTTGCCGCCATCCTCGTCACAGCGGCGCCCGACCACATCCCGCAGCCTCTCGTGCAACAGCTCCAGGACGGGGGACACATGATCATCCCGGTCGGGCCGGTGGGGGGCGTCCAAACGCTCTGGCGCGTCACCCGCACGGTGGACGGCGTGGTGACCGAGAACCTGGGAGCGGTGCGCTTCGTGCCGCTGACGCGTGACCCGGGCAGCGAGTAGTCACAATGCCGAGCCGCCTAACCAGGCTTCCAGTCTCCCGCGCCTCCAAAGGCTACCAGCGCCAGGCCATACGCGCCCGCTCCGAGCCATAGCACGGCGGAGAAGCCCCACGAAAGGGCGATGAGGACGGCGAGCACCGCGCTTACCACCGAGACGCTGCCGTTGATGGCCCACGCCCACGGGATCAGGCCGGGGTCGAGGCGTTCGAGCACGGCCAGTCCCCCCGCAAATGGCAGCCCCATCAGGTAGCCGAGCGGCGCCATCGCGAGTACGGTGGTCAGCACGCGCGCGGGTGCGGGCAGGCTCAGCGCCAACGCCGACACCGGCTCCAGTAGCAGCGGATAAGCGGCGCTGACAGCCACCAGCACTGCCAGCGCGCGGGCCAACCGCCACCGCCGGACAGTCAGACTGCCCAGTCCAGAAAAGAGCAGGACAGTGGCGAGGACGGCCGCCAGGGCGATCACGGGCTCGTCCAGGAGCAGTATGAACCGTTGCGAGAGGGGGACCTCCACCAGGAGGAAGGCCAGTCCCAGGGCGGCGAAATAGCCGAACACGCGTAAGCGCCAGGCGCGCGGAAGCGGCTGGCCACTCGCCGGGAGGGGTGACGGACGGCTGCCGCGCTGGCGCCAGAGCAACGGCCCGATAATCAGCACCGCCGAGGCGAGGACCACCAGGATAAGCAGCGCCACCAGGACGAAGTAGCCGCTGCCGCCGAACGGCTGCCAGGTGAGGCCGAGTGTCGCCATGATCTCGGGGGTCTGCCGCCAGCGAAAGAAGTGGTAGAAGAAGGGGCGATCGTCGGTCGGGGGCCGGATGTCAAAGCGATATCCCGCCACCGTCCCCTCAAGATCGATCAGGAGGCGGCCTACAAGTTCGGCGTAGACTGGCTCTGGCAGCCGATTGAACCGGTTCAGCTCTTCTGGGCGGGCGCCCCGGAAGGCGACGGCGTCGTAGCCGCGCTCTTCCAGGAAGCGCCGCGCGGATTCGATCTCGGCGTCCTTGAGCGGCTGTCGCGACACCAGGATCGTCATTGTGCGCAGCGTGCGAAACGCCAGCAGGTGTTCCTCTGGCGGCCAGCCGAGCGAACGCAGCGTGGCGATCACCGTGGCGACGGTGCGGACCGACTCGCTCGGCGGCGTCTGCAGCCAGCGGGACATGACGAGGAGGCCGTCATCCTCTAGCACGGTCAGATAGTCCCGCACCGCGTCGGTCGTATAGACGTAGTTCTCGGTGAGGCTAAAGGCGCCCGATGTGACCGGCCGGTGCGGATCCGCCAGCGAGACGATGATCAGATCGAAGCGCTCGGCGCGCGGCTGGCGGACAAATACGCGGCCGGCCATTGGCTCGACGGACACGCGCGGGTCGTCGTAGAGCCCGTGGGTGAACGCCGCGAAGTCGTCTCGCAAAGTCTCGATGATGAGCCGGTTTTCCTCGACGACGGTGACGCTCTCGCTGCCGGCAGCCACGGCCAGCAGCACGTCCAAGCCGGTCCCGGCCTCCAGCACGAGGGCCCGGCCGCCTGGCCGCAGGCGAAACGCGATGCCGACGGGCATCGAGTCGGCCAGCGCCTTGGCCGCCTCCACATCTGGATTCAGGCCGGTGATTGGCATCAATCCGTCACCGTCGACCAGGAGGGCGGCCTGGGTCGGCAGCCGCTCGGTGGCGTTGAGGCTGAGCCCGGGCATCACGTGGACGGTGCTGCTTTCCACCACATCGACCCGGGAGGAGGCGCTCCACCGGCTGACCACGTGTTGGGCATCGTACGCCTGGACGAGGATGGGCAGCGTCTTGTAGGGCGACGACATGAGCTGCAGCCAGGCCGGGCGCGTGGCCAGGGCGGCGCTCCCGGCAACGACCAGACCGAGGGTGAGCGCGGCTATCGGCCCACGGCGGGCCGGCATGGGGTGGGCGAACAGCGGAGCCGAGGCGGCGCCCACGATGGCCGCCAGGATCACCGCCCCTTCGCCGCCGAAGGTCGCCATCGCCGGCAGACTGGCGGCGCTGCCAAGCGCGGCGCCGATGAGATTGGCCCCATAAGCGCGATGCGAGCCGGCGCCCCGCGCCAGCTCGGCCCCAACGAGCAGGCCGGCGAAAAGGAAGGGCAGGGCGGCGGCCAGGAAGTAGACGGCCAGGAAGATGACCTGGCGCCCCTCATAGGCGATTCGGTAGGAGTCAAAGGGCAGGTTATTTATGACCAGATAGGCGCCGATGGTGCTGACGCCATACAGCACGCACAGCGCTGGCGGGGCGATCCGGGAACGTCCCCAGACCGTCAGCAGCGAACCACTGGCCCCTGCGCCGAGCAGGGCGAGGCTGAGGGCCATGAAGGCGAAGTGATAGAACTGCTGCACGCTGAAGACGCGTGTCAGCGCCAGCTCCAGCATGAGCGTGGCCGAGGAGATGAGGGCAATGCCGGCATATCTGCGCATAGCGACCAACGTCGGTCGTCGGCTCAGTTGGCGCCGGCCCGGAGCACACGCATGGCGCGCAGCGTCACCCACTTGCTCGGTCGGCCTTTGACTTCCACGTCGACCCACGTCTTTCCGTTGTAGGTGTACTCAAGCGACCAGCGACCCTGTTCGTCGCGCTTGCTTCGGACCAGCTCGATGGCGTGGGCCAGGCGGGGATCGTCGCGATAGCCCAGGTTGACGAGCACCTCCAGGTTCTGCAAGACGTCGGTGACGTAGCCGATCGGGTACCCGAACTTGAACCAGCTGCGATTGGGCTTCTCGGCATAGCCCATGGGGTAATCGGCAATGGCCGGGTCGCGACTGAGCAGGAAGCCGGCGCCGGCGTTGAGCGCACGGGCGATCGCCGCCGTTCGCCGCCCTACCGGCACCTTGCTCAACGCCCACAACGCCTTGACTCCACCCCAGGCGCAGGGCAGCTGGTTGTTGGCACTGCAGGCGAAGCCCGGCGCGCTGTTGCCACTGCGGAGATAGTGCACGGGCGCGCTCTTGTCCGTATTGGGCGCGATGCCCTCGCCGGTGATGCTGCGCGCCAGCCAGTCCAACGCCCGCTGCAAGCGCGGGTCGTCCAGATAGCCGAGGTCGATGAGCGCCGCGCAGAGGTTGCCCTGCAGACAATGAATAAGCCCGCTATTGCGCCCGTCGGCGCTCAGACCGCCATGCTCGGCGACGGCATAGTCGAACAGGTGCTCACAAGCTCGTTGAATGGCCGGCGCCTGCCCATCAGCCGCGAGTTGCGCCAGGAAGATGATCGACCACATCGTGCCCTGATACTTGGGTAGGTATCCGGGCTTGATCCAATAGCCTTCCTTATGCTGGCGCGCCAGGATCGCGGGGACCGGCCCCGAGGACATGATGGCCGTGCGTGCGTCGGCCAGCGTCCCCGCGTCGGCCGGTCCGTCGACCAGGTCACGCAACGCGACGTAGCGCACGCCCGGGTTGAGCGGATCTATTTCGAGTAGCCACCGCATGACGTCGTCGTTCATCGTTTTCTCCTTCCCATCCCCACCGGTCGCTCCCCCGCGCCGTTACGCTATCATTGTAACAGCAATCGGCCGGACTCCGTGCCGGCACGTCTCGTCTACACGCTGAATCGAGGGCAATGATGGCCTACTACGCCGACCTCACCCCGTATCGCTACGGTCCTATTAAAGACACAGGCGGTGTGCCTGTGGTCAATGTGGGCTGGTTGAGCCGGGGCGAGCCTTTTGCGACGGGCCCCGTACCGTCGCCATTTTTCCTTCGCCTGCGCCGCTTTTGTCGCGATGAGTACATCGTCGCGCTCTACCGCGGCTTTCACGCCTGCGAGCTCTGCGGACTGGACGATGCCGCATGGTTTGCACAGCGGACGGCCACGGCCGCGGACGGCCACCATTGGGCCGCCATCGGCGATGGCGAGATGAGGGCCGTCGGCGACGGGGTAATCTACGCGGCGCCGGCGCTTGTCCTGCACTATGTCGAAGTACACGCGTATCAGCCGCCGGAGGCGTTTGTCGAGGCCGTACTCACCGGTCCGCAGCCGGGCTCGGCGGCCCACCAGTCGGCCCTGGATTGGTGGCGGGCGGCATCCGGCGGCTCACAATAGGGACGCTGCCGGCAAGGTATTGCCGAATGAACCCGAGCTCCTATACTTGGGCCATCTGTCGCCGGGCAAGGAGCAAAGATCATGGTCGCATTCTGGCGTCGATGGCGGCAAACGTTATCCCCGCTGGCTCTGCTGCTCATCCTGGCCGGCACCAGCTTCGTGGTGCAGGCGGCGCCCCGCTCGCAGGGGGAGGCGCCCGGGGCCGACTACCTGATCACCGGGCAGCTTGTCGACACGCAGGGCCAGCCAATCGCCGCGGCCACCGTCGCGGTGGGGGAGGCGGAGGCCACGAGCCAGGAGGACGGCTCCTGGATGCTGTCGCTGCCGGCACCGCCGCCGGCAGACGGCGCGATCGTGATCGAGCGGGCCCACTTTGCCACCGCGACTCTGCCGCTGGACGAGGCCGCGCGCGCGCAGCTGGTCGATGCCGGCACGGTGGACGTCGGCACCGTGAGTCTGGAACGCGAGATCACGATTGGCTTCTGGGTGGCCACGGCCGTCTTTCTTGCTGTGCTGCTGCTCATCGCGTTTGAGAAGCTCCACGCCACGACCGCCGCCCTGACCGGCGTCTCCCTCGTCTTCGTCAGCACCTTTATCGGTCGTGCGTTCTCTCCGGACTGGTTCATTTATGACTTCGAGCGGGCACTGAGCTACGTCAACTGGGAGGTCATCTTCCTGGTGATGGCGATGATGATCGTGGTGGCCATCATCGAGGAGACCGGCATCTTTCAGTGGATGGCGTTCCAGGCCTACCGGCTGAGCCGCGGGCGACTCTGGTTGCTCGTGCTGGCGTTGATGCTGGTGACGGCGGTTGCCTCGGCCCTACTGGACAACTTCACCACGATGTTGCTGATGACGCCGATCAGCCTCCAGATCGGCATCGCGTTGCGCATCAACCCGTTGGCCCTGATCATCCCGGAGGTGCTGGCCTCAAACGTCGGCGGCATCACCACGCTGATCGGCACGCCGACAAACATCCTGATCGGCGCCTATGCCGGCATCGGCTTCACCGACTTTCTGGTCAACCAGACGATCGGCGTCGTCGTCGCTCTGGCCGTGATGGGCGGCTTCGTCCTCTTCCACTATCGCGATGAGCTCTTTCAGGGCGGTGACGGCATCTCGCCCTCGCTCTACGAGCGTCTAGAGAGAAACGCGCGCATCGACAAGCCGATGGTGCTGGCTCGGTCTGGCGTCGTCTTCCTACTGGTGTTGATCGGCTTCATCATTGGCGAGCGCTACCACATCGTGCCGGCCGTACCCGCCCTGATGGGCGCCACCGCGCTGCTGGTCTGGCTAAAGCCCGATATCCAGAAGATGATCAAGGCCGTGGACTGGACGACGCTCGTCTTCTTTATGGCCCTGTTCATGGTGGTCGGCGCGGTCCAGGAAGTCGGGCTGATCAGCGCGATCGCTGAGACGGTGAGCGGTATCGTCGGCGATAGCCTGGCGCTGGCGGTGCTCTTCGTCGTCTTCGGTGCCGGCACGATGTCCGTGGTCATCGCCAACATCCCGCTGGCAGCCTCGCTGCTGCCCGTCGTTGAGTTTCTCTCGGGCAATGTCCCCGGCGGCAACAGCAAGGTGCTCTACTACGCGCTGTCGATGGGGGCGGCGATGGGCGGGAATGGGCTGTTGATCAGCGCGGAGGCCAACCTGGTTACTGCCGGCATCACCGCCCAGGCGGACTCGCCGATCTCGTTCCGCGAGTTTATGAAGGTTGGGCTGCCGGTGACGTATCTGACGCTGACAATCGGGTTCCTGTGGCTGGCAGTGCGCTTCGCCATTTTCAGCTCCTAGGAGTGGTGCCAGGAGAGTTGCCATGACCGTCATCCTCTGTCCCACGCGCGGCGGCCGCTCGAGCGTCCCGAACCAGGAGTGGGCTATTCGCCTGGCTCAGGAGCGCGGTGCCG
>JBFGLK010000089.1:0-9044 GCA_041576195.1 Promineifilaceae bacterium (SeqCode) | reverse complement strand
GCAGCTCGTCCCGGCCCCAGCCCTTGGTCGTCGCATCGAACACGACGCCCGTCTGCCCGCCGCTCCTGACGAGCCGCCACGTGACCTGTTCGTACAGGCCGAGCCCCAGCAGCCGGTCGACGGCGACAACAGCGGCGCGGCGACGTGCGACATCGGCGCCTACGAGGCCCGCTCGGCGCTGTCGGTGGCCGATGTCTCGGTGGTCGAGGGGGATGCCGGCACCGTGCCCGCCGTCTTCACCGTCACCCTGGCCCCGACCAGCACCAAGGCGGTGACCGTGACCTACGCCACGGTCGACGGCACGGCCAATGCCGGGAGCGACTACACGGCCGGCAGTGGCGTGCTGACCTTCGCCGCGGGCGAGGCCGAGACGACGGTAACCATCCTGGTCAGCGGCGACACGGACGACGAGCCGGATCAGACGTTCACCCTCAACCTGGGTCCGGCGGGCAACGCGGACATCGTGGACGGCGAGGCGGTGGCCACCATCGTCGACGACGACGGCCTCTCCTCGCTGTCCGTGGCTGACGTCGCCGTGGACGAGGGCAACAGCGGGACGACCACGGCGTCGTTCGTGGTGACGCTGTCGCCAGCGGCGGCCGGGCCGGTGATGGTTGATGTCGCCACGGCCGACGACACGGCGGTTGCCGGCAGCGACTACACCAGCGCCGGGAGCACGCTCACCTTCCTGGCGGGGGAGACGAGCAAGGTCGTCGACGTCGCCGTCATCGGCGACGTGGTCGACGAGGGGAGCGCCGAGACGTTCCGGCTCCATTTGAGCAATGCGATCGGCGCCAACATCGCCGACGGCGAAGGCACCGGCACGATCCTGGACGACGACACAGCCCAGGTGTCACTGGGGCCGCGCGTGGAGGTGGTCGAAGGGGATAGCGGGACGACCCCGGCCGTCTTCGCGGTGACGCTCTCCGTCCCGACCGCCTTCCCAGTCACGGTGGAGTTCTATACCCAGAGCGCCGTCGGCGGGGACCAGTTCGCGGTCGCCGGCGAGGATTACGAGGCGATCAGCGGCACACTCACCTTCGACCCGGGCGAGACGTCGCAGACGATCACGGTCCTGGTTCTGGGGGACACGGCGTCGGAGTTGAACGAGACATACGCGGTCTACCTGATCAACGCCTCGCCGATCACCATCTACGCCGGTGCCAGCGGCGGCACGATCTGGGACGACGATCAGCGGATGTTCGTGCCGTTCGTGTTCCTGGGGGGACCGTAGTCGATGGCGCCCATCGCCGTTCCTATTTGACAAACATCAAATCAAATAATATACTTCTGCTTTGATATTCATCGTAGTGGCCGGCGTGAGGATGCCGGCAGGAAGCAGGAGGTGTGCCATGCGCTTGCTGTCACCGGAAGAACGCGCGTTGCCCGAGCTGGATCGGCTGACGCTGGCCTATCGCCGCCTGTTGCGCCAATACCAGGCGCACGCGGCGCACGAGATCGAGATCCTGCGGGCGCTGGACGATCGCGAGGCCCTGATCAAGGAAGAGATCAAGCACGGCATGTTGAAGGCGGCCGAGGGCATGTTTGCCCACACCTATTGGGAGGTGACCGGCAGGAGGTTGTCCGATGACACAGACGCAGGCTGAACAGGTCCTGGACCAGCGGGCCCAGCTCTTCAAGGCCCTGGGCCATCCCACGCGGCTGTTGATGCTCAACCTGATGCGCGCCCGCCCGCGGCACGGCGAGGAGCTGGCTGCCATTCTCAATCTGAACCCGGCCACTATCTCTCACCACCTGGCCAAGCTGGCGGGCGTCGGCCTGGTGGAGACGGAGCGCGAGCAGTATTACCAGGTCTATTCGCTCCGGCGTGAGGCCTTACGCCCGTCGCTCGACGAGTTGATCCAGGTCTCGTCGGCGGGCCTCGTCGAGGCGGTCGAGACAGACGCCTACCGCACCAAGGTGCTAGGGACGTTCTTCCGCCGCGGCCGCCTGCGCCAGATCCCGGCGCAGCGCAAGAAGCGGCGGATCATCCTCGAGCGCCTCGTCGAGGAGTTCGAGCCCGACCGCAGCTACGACGAGCTGGCCGTCAACCGCATCCTGCTCGAGTTTCACGAGGACGTGGCCACCCTGCGCCGCGAGCTGATCATGGAGAAGCTGATGGAGCGGGATCACGGGGTGTATCGGCGGGTGACCGCGTAGGGGCGACCCGCGGGTGGTTGTTCGTTGGTTGGCGGGTTGGTGTAGCGTCCTCAGGCCGCGCACGCCGCGGTCCTACATGAGTATTTCCTGAGTTAATTCGATCTGTAATAGTTCGAAGACGTACAGTTCGGTATGTTACGTCTAGACGTCTTGACTACGGAACTATTCGACGGGCGCAACCTGTTGCGCCCCGACGACGTGACCGCAGGCGACCAGCCAGCCACCCAACCACCCATCCAACCAACTATCCACCCGACCATCCAACAGAACCCCCGCCATGTCCCCTCACAACCTCCACGATCCCGAGCGCCGGCGCCGCTGGCGTGCCTTGATCGAATCGCTTAACCCGGACATTGAGCCGACGGCGCTGCGCCTGATGGACGAGATGCGGCTCGTGTCCCACGCACTGGCCCAGATGGGCGAGAGCAGCCTGGCGGCGGCCGGGCTGTCCTACGCCCAATATCGCGTGTTGATGGGCCTCTTCTTCGCCGAGCAGCTCGACGATCGCGAGGAGCTGAACCCGTCGGAGATCAGCGAGCAGCAGGGGACGAGCCGCAACACCATCAGCGCCCTGATCCGCAGCCTGGAGGACGAGGGCCTCGTCCAGCGGCACCTGGATCAGGCGGATCGTCGCCGCTTCAACATCTCGTTGACGCCCGCCGGCCGCTCGCTCATCCGCCGCCACGCCAGCCGGCACATGAGCGCCATCGGTCGCTGTTTTGAGGTGCTCGATCCTGACGAGCAGGAGGCGTTGAGCCGCCTGCTCGTCAAGCTGGGTGCCGGCATCGCCGCGCCTCGCCCCCCGGCCCCCGATCCCAGCCCCTAAGGAGAGATCCCATGCAAGCCACCCTCTCCCGGCGCGGCCGGCGCGCCGGTACCGCTCGCCGCGGCGCCCTCGGCCGCGCCATCCGCTACCTGGGGCGCTACCCCCGACTGGCCATCGGCGCGACCCTCGCCCTCGTCGTGGCCACGGCGGCTCAGCTGGCCGTGCCCCAGCTCGTCCAGAACATCATCGACACCATCGTCAACAACGCGATCAACCGGGCCATCCTGGACATCCCGGCCTCCTTTCAGCAGCTGGCGGCCGAGCGCCTCGGGCTGGACCTGACCGCGGTCGAGGCCGAAGTCGTTGGCGCCCCGCGCGTCCTGCTCATGGCCGGGCTGGTGGTGGTGCTCTTCTCGCTGGCCCGGGGCCTGTTCACTTTCGCCCAAAACTACCTGTCGCAGGTGCTATCGCAGGAGATCGCCTTCGAGCTGCGCAACGACATCTTCGCCAAGATCCAGCGGCTCAGCTTCAGCTACCACGACAGCAACCGCACGGGCCAGTTGATGATCCGGGCCACCGACGACGTCGAGCGGCTGCGCGGCTTCATCGGGCAGGGGCTGCTCCTGGCCCTGCAGGCGTTCATCCTCCTGATCGGCACCCTGATCATCCTGCTGACGTCCAACGTCCGGCTGACCCTCGTCGTGCTCCCGGTGCTGCCGGTGGCCATGATCGTCTTTATGCTCTTTGGGGCCATCGTCCAGCCCCTCTTTCGCGAGGTGCAGCAGCGGCTGTCCCGGGTCAACACCATCTTGCAGGAGAACCTGGCCGGCCTGAAGGTGGTCAAGGCGTTTGCCCGCGAGCGGGACGAGCAGGCCCAGTTCAAGGTGGCCAACGACGCCGAGCTGGAGCAGCGGATCCGCATCAGCCGGACCTTCTCGTTTCTGTTCCCCTTCATCTTCCTGGTGGCCAATCTGGGACAGGCGGCCATCCTCTATTTCGGCGGGCGCCAGATCGTGGGCGGCACCCTCACCCTGGGCGAGTGGCAGAAGTTCAGCCTCTACCTGACCTTCGTCTTCATCCCCATGGGCCAGCTGGGCTTCATCATTTCCCTGATGGCCCAGGCGGCGGCCAGTGCCGGCAGAATCTTCGAGATCCTCGACGCCGAGAACGACGTGGCCAACAAGCAGGACGCCATGGCCCTGGAGACGATCGCCGGCCGGGTGACCTTCGAGAATGTCACCTTCCGCTACTTCGACAGCAGCGAGCCGGTGCTCCGCGACATCGCCTTCGCCGCCGAGCCGGGCCAGACCATCGCTCTGCTCGGCTCGACCGGCAGCGGCAAGACGACCATCATCAACCTCATCCCCCGGTTCTACGACGTGTCGGAGGGGCGTGTCCTGGTCGACGGCCACGACGTGCGCGACGTGACCCTGGAGAGCCTGCGCCGCCACATCGGCATCGTCCTGCAGGAGACGACGCTGTTCACCGGCACCATCCGCGAGAACATCGCCTTCGGCCGGCCCGACGCCGACGATGAGGAGATCGAGGCCGCGGCCCGGGCGGCGGCGGCCCACGACTTCATCGTCTCCTTTCCCGAAGGCTACGACACGCCCGTCGGCGAGCGGGGCTCGACCCTCAGCGGCGGGCAGAAGCAGCGCCTGGCGATCGCCCGCGCCCTGTTGCTTAACCCGCGCATCCTCATCCTGGATGACTCGACGAGCAGCGTGGACCTGAACACCGAATACCAGATCCAGCAGGCGCTCGACCGCCTGATGGCGGGCCGCACCAGCTTCGTCATCGCCCAGCGCATCAGCACGGTGCTCAACGCCGATCAGATCCTGGTCCTGGATCAGGGGACCGTCGTCGACCGCGGCACGCACGAGGAGCTGCTCGAAAGCAGCCCGATCTACGCCGAGATCTACCATTCGCAGCTGGCGGAGGATGTGGAGGTGGTGGGTTAGTTGGCTGGTGGGTTAGTTGGCTGGTGCCCAGCAACCTGGCAAACCAACAAGCAAACTACCCAACAAACTAACAACCCACCCCTGGAGACACAGCATGTTCGATCGTAGTATGGAAATCTTGGGCTCCGACGCGCGCAAGGCCCGCAGCGTGGGCGAGACCCTCAAACGACTCTGGCGTTACTTCCGCCCGTACGCGCTGTCGCTGGTGTTGGTGGGCGCTTTCGTCGTGGCCGGCACCTACATGCAGGTGCTCATCCCCGACCTGACCGGCCAGGCCGTCGACTGCTACCTGGGGCCCTACGCCGCCAGCCGGCTCGGCCAGGAGACGGCCGGCGGCCTGCCGGCAGAGCTGCTCGCCGGCGGGACCAGCGCCGCGGCCGAAGCCGACGCCTTCAGCAACTGCTGGTACACCACCGTACAGCCCGACGCCACCGGCGCCGAGGTCATCTTCGGCCTGGGCCTGCTTATCCTACTCATCGTCGGCCTCTACGTGGGCAACGCCATCGTCAGTGGCATCCAGTTCTACGTGATGAGCGTGGCCGGCTATAAGTCCCTGCGCGACATCCGCGACGAGGTGTTCGGCCACGTGCAGCGCCTGTCCCTCGGCTACTTCACCCGCCACGAGGCCGGCGACGTCATGAGCCGTTTCACCAACGACATCGACGCCCTGCAGCAAGTGATCGGCTTCGGCCTGGTGAGCGTCGTGCAGGGGGGCCTGCTCATCGTCTGGACGATCTACGTCATGCTGGCCAAGAGCTGGGCCTTCGCCCTGATCAGCCTGGTCACGCTGCCGATCATGATCGTCATCACCCGCTGGCTCTCCGGCGAGGCGCGTCGCGCCTTCCGCCGGGCGCGCCACGAGATCGGGGCGGTCAACGCCGACCTGCAGGAAAACATCGCCAATGTCCGCGAGGTCCAGGCGTTCAGCCGCGAGGACGAGAACATCGAGCAGTTTACGGCGCAGAACGCGGCCAACCGCGATGCCAACATCCGGGCCCAGACCTTCACCAGCGCCCTGGCCCCGGCCCTGGAGGCCCTCAGCTACATCAGTCTGGCGGTCGTGGCCGTGGTCGGCGGCACCTTCATCCTCACCGGCCAGGATCTGATGGGCACAGCGCTTTCGGTCGGCCTGATCATCACCTTCATCGGCTACAGTCAGCAGTTCAATCGCCCGGTGCAGCAGATCGCCCTCCTCTGGACCAACATCCAGAACGCCGTCGCCGGCGCCGAGCGCATCTTCGACCTGCTGGACGAGCACCCCGACGTGACCGACCGGCCCGGGGCCGAGGCGATGCCGCTCATTCGCGGCGCGGTGGCCTTTGAAGGGGTCTGGGCGGAGTACAATCCGGGCGAGCCGGTGTTGCGGGGGATCGACCTGGAGGCCCAGCCGGGCGAGACGGTGGCCATCGTCGGGCCGACCGGTGCCGGCAAGACCACGATCATCAACCTGCTCCCCCGCTTCTGGGACGTGACCGCGGGCCGGGTCACCATCGATGGCCAGGACGTGCGCGATGTCACCCGGGAGAGCCTGCGGGGCCAGATCGGCCTGGTGCTGCAGGACACCTTCCTCTTCAGCGACACCGTGCTCGACAACATCCGCTATGGCCGCCCTGAAGCCACCGAAGAGGAGGTCGTCGCCGCGGCGAAGCTGGCGCACGCCCACGACTTTATCCAGCGCCTGCCCGAGGGCTATCAGACGGTCCTGGGAGAGCGCGGCTCCGGCCTCAGCCAGGGCCAGCGACAGCTGCTAGCCATCGCCCGGGTAGCCCTGATCGACCCCCGCATCCTCATCCTGGATGAGGCGACCAGCAGCGTGGACACGCGTACCGAGCGCCAGATCCAGGCGGCCCTTGACGCCCTCCTCAGCGGCCGCACGAGCTTCGTCATCGCTCACCGGCTCAGCACCATTCGCAGCGCCGACCAGGTGCTGGTGCTCGACCAGGGGCAGATCATCGAGCGCGGCACGCACGACAGCCTGCTGGCGGCCCGCGGGTTCTACTATGACCTGTACATGAGCCAGTTCCGCCGCCAGGCTACGGAGACGGAAGCGGCCGGCGAGGCGTTCCTGTTTACGACGGATTGACGGGGTGGGGCGCCGTAGGGGCGCAATACATTACGCCTCTACGAGACCCCGCGCCTAACGCACGTCAACCGTGAAGGACGCGTTGTCCGACAGCGTGCGATTGTTGTACTCGATCCGCAGCTTGAAGAGCGTGTCCTGGAAGATCTGGACGTCGATCTTCGAGCCCTGGCCGGTGACCGGCTGCTCCGCACCGCTCCCGGCGCTGTAGTAGACGGCCTTGGCGCAGCGCACGTCCCAGAAGATGCTAAACCTCTCCCCGGCGTTGACCTGGTAGGTCGTCGGCTCGAAGCGCAATACATACGGGTCGGCGCAGGTCGTGCCGGTGACGTTCACCGTGAAGTCGTAGTTGGACTGGCTGTTGTCCTGGTTGACCACCAGCGCCCGGTAGGTCGTCGTCACGCTGGGGCAGATCGAGAAGGTGCCGCTCCCGGCGACCCCCCGCTTGTCGAACCCCTTGGCGAACGAGATATAGACGGCCTTGACGTTGTCGAAGTTCCAGCGCAGCGTCGTGCACTGGCCGGCCGTCAAGCTGCTGACGTCGGCCAGGAAGCGCGCCGCCACCGTGACCGTCTGGCTCTCGCTGTAGTCGCCATAGCCTACGTTGTTGAGCCCACGCACGCGGTAGTAGTAGGTGCCGCTGGCCCGGCCAGGATCCGGAGTCATCCAGGATGTAGCCATGCCCGAGTAGACGACGGTCGGGCTGGAAAACCCGGCGTTGTCGTCCTCTTCCAGGCTATAGCTGGTGGCCAGCTGCGCCGGCTGCCAGGTGACGGTGTAGATGCCGTCCTGCTCCGGGTTGCTGATCGGATTGAGCACGGGCGGGTACGGGATGGGCGGGAACCACCGGTAGACGACCGGGAGATAGATGTCGACTGCCGCCACGATCGTCAGGGGCGCGGCGTCCTGGATGGCCGGGTTGCTCAGCGAGACGGCGGTGATGATGATCGGGTTGGCGCCGCTGGCCTCCGAGGGCACCGTCACGCTCAGCTCCAGACCGGCCGTCAGGCCGGCCGGGATCTGGATGGCCAGCTCTGTCGTCTCGGTGGGCGGGTTGGAGCGCACGATTTCGATCGGCCAGTGCTCGTCGGCGATGGTGGTGATCAGGAACGTGTCGGTCACGTCCCGGTCATTGCTCACCTCGAAGTCGATGGCCACCTTCGCACCCGGCGGATGGGTCTGCAGGGTGTCTTCCAGGATCGAGATGGTCACCCCCGGCGCCTCGGTCTGGGCCGGCACGGGCGCCAGCTCCTGGGCCAGGGCCGCGCCGTGCCAGAGCAGGCCGACAAGCGCCATCAGTAGGCCGATCAACAGGCTGATGGCCGCTCCTGGCCACCGCGGGCGTCTTTTCTCAGTCATCTTGATTCACTCCTTCCTCTGTCTTCAGCCTGCCGACTGCCGGCGCCTGGCCACTTTGCCAGGCCCCCACCACAGCCCCCCAGGCCTATCATTACTATTGAATGTTCCCCCTCGGCTGTCAACCGTCAAAAGGCCGATGTTCTCCCTACCAGATCTGGCAACAGGTCGCCTGAGAGCCGGACCGGCAGGCGGCACACTGAGCAATAACTGAGCAGGGATTGACCTTCCGCTCGACCGGCGAGCGAGGCTACCCTGAGAGGCAATGACCGACAGCCCACGGGCCCCGGCGCCCGGGCTGGCCCGGCCTCCTTTCATGGTCCGCCTAGCGTCCGGCGCGGGCCCACCCCGGCCCGGACAAGGAAGCGTGCCCCTTGCTCCCGCCCCGCTTTGCCGCAAACGGCCCCTGGCTCCGGCGCCTCTGGCTGCCGGCAGCCGGCCTGGCATTGGCGCTCCTCGCCCCGGCCCGCCCGGCGGCGGCCCATCCCCTCGGCAACTTCACGATCAACCGCTACAGCGCGCTCACCCTCGACGCTCACGAGATCCGCCTCGACTATGTCGTGGACATGGCCGAGATCCCCACTTACCAGCGCTGGAGCGACATCGATCGGGACGGCGACGGCGTCGTCAGCCCGGCCGAGCACGCCGCGTTCCTGGGGGAACAGGTGACCGCGCTGGCGGCTAACCTGCGCCTGCGGGTGAACGGCCAGCCGCTGACCCT